>NZ_JBFRMS010000056.1:0-46726 GCF_041470505.1 Vibrio sp. 10N.261.55.C5 | reverse complement strand
TCTTCAATTTAAGATTTTGTCGGCTCAATGAATACTGACTTCAAAACTACAAAAAGTAATTCTAAAGCTATTATCTTTCCAACAGAAAGATAATGAATTGACTGTGCCAAATACCTTCTTTCTACAAGAGAAAGTAGTTATTCGTATTGGTCACTCAGTTCATTGAAACCAAATTTGATTCCGAGGAATCTGTTTTACTTCTCTTTAAAAAAGGGAAGATAAAACGTTTTGACATTCATCAACGAGTGCCCACACAGATTGATAGGTTTAAATTATTAAAGAGCTTCTCTTCGTTGTGACTTACATCACTTCGGAAGAGGCGGCCATTCTAGCGATTTAATTCTCAGTGTCAAACACTTATTTGGAATTAATTCCTACTTTCTAAAAGTAGAAGCGAATCATCGCTTAAAGCTAGTTGCCTTACTAACATTCTGCGCTGAAGCCTTGTGGCGTCTGCCGTGTCAGTGAGGCGGCATTATAGAGATGTTCATCACATTGGCAAGTGTTTATTAAAGAAATATGCAAAAATAACGATCACATGGCGAATAAACACTCAAAGCCTTATTTGTGCAAGTTTAACTACAGAGTACTTACAAAATAACCACAGACTTATCCACAATTGATCTAATTTTCATCCTAGAAAACAAAAAAGCTGCCTCATGGCAGCTTTTTAAATGGCAACGAGTCTAAATCCCAGAACCATATTGCTCTCCATCATCTTCATGGAGACCACATTCGCGTTTCAACCCATTAAAACGAGTTTCCTCTTCAGTCATACCCGGTTCCCACTTCTTAGTTGTATGTGTATCTCCAACAGAAAGGTAACCCTGCTCTCGAAGCGGGTGATAACCGAGACCATGCTCTTCTAGGTAATAGTGAACATCTTTATTCGTCCAATCGATTACCGGCAAAAATTTAAACACACCATTTTGGATAGATAAGATTGGCAAATTTGCACGCGATTGAGATTGCTCTCTTCTTAAACCGGAAAACCATGTCCCAGCCTCGAGCTCATCCAACGCTCTTCTCATCGGTTCAACTTTATTAAGCTTGTTGTACTTCTCTATCCCTTCTATACCTTGATCCCAAAGTTTTCCATATTGCGCTTCTTGCCAATTAGGGCTCTGTTGGGCGCGAAAGACTTGAAGGTTTAGAGTCAACTTCTGACTTAACTCATCAATAAAGCGATAGGTCTCCGGAAATAGATACCCTGTGTCAGTCAAAATAACCGGAATATCTGGTTTTGCTTGGGTCACTAGGTGCAACATCAATGCTGCTTGGATTCCGAAACTAGAAGACACAACATGTGTCCCTTCTAAATTATCTAAAGCCCACTTAACTCTTTCTAATGCGGTTAGCTGCTCTAACTCTGCGTTGATTTGTCCAAGACGAAGTATTTGCTCCGTCTTAGTCAATGCGAGTAGCTCTGCTAACTTCAGTTTTGAAGCGACAGAATTATGCATGCAGATCCCTCTTTGAAATTATCACCTCTTCGATGATGCCAGCTCGGATTGTAAAATCACCGAACCCTTCATTGTCGTTACGTTCCGTAGCCCAACGTCCCACCAGCGAATCAATCTCTTCTAAGATCTGAGCTGAAGTGATGTTCTCTTTATACATCTTAGGGATACGAGTTCCGGCTTTGTTGCCACCTAAGTGCATGTTGTAACGCCCCGGAGCCTTGCCGACTAAACCAAGCTCAGCCAACATTGCACGACCACAACCGTTTGGACAACCCGTAATACGAAGGATGATGTTATCTTCTTCTGGTAATCCATGTTTTTTCAGAATGTCTTCAACATCCGTTACAAACTCAGGAAGAAAGCGCTCAGCTTCAGCCATTGCTAAAGGACATGTTGGGAATGCCACACAAGCCATTGAGTTTTTACGCTGCTCGGAAACGGCATCATCCATCAGACCGTATTGACGTGCCAGCTTTTCAATCTTGGCCTTTTGACTCGTCGACACACCCGCAACAATTAGGTTTTGGTTTGCAGTCATGCGGAAGTCACCTTTGTGGATCTTCGCTATTTCAGCAACACCTGTTTTCAGAGCTTTACCCGGAAAATCAAGTAAACGACCATTCTCGATGAATAACGCCAAGTGGTGCTTACCATCAATGCCTTCCGCCCAACCAATGCGATCACCACGGCCAGTAAACTCATAAGAACGGCTTTCAGAAAATTCTACGCCTGCACGCTTTTCTACTTCTGCTTTGAATACATCAATACCAACACGGTCTAGTGTGTATTTGGTTTTTGCATTCTTACGGTTTGAACGGTTACCCCAGTCACGCTGAGTCGTTACCACCGCCGCTGCTACATCTAACGTTTTATCTAATGGCACAAAACCAAAGTCGTCAGCTTTACGTGCATAAGTAGAGGTATCACCATGTGTCATAGCAAGACCGCCACCGACTAACACATTAAAGCCCACCAGCTTTCCGTCTTCAGCAATAGCAACAAAGTTAAGATCGTTAGCATGGACGTCCACATCATTTTGCGGAGGAATGACAACCGTCGTCTTGAACTTACGCGGTAGGTAGTTGCTACCAAGGATAGGTTCTTCATCCGTTGTTTCTAGTTTTTCACCATCTAACCAGATTTCTGCATAAGCACGAGTCTTCGGTAATAGATGTTCACTGATCTTTTTCGCCCACTCGTAAGCTTCTTGATGAAGTTCAGACTCAACCGGGTTTGTGGTACACAAAACATTTCGGTTTACGTCACCCGCAGTCGCAATGGAATCAATACCAATACTGTTTAGTGTTTGGTGCATTAACTTAATGTTCGGCTTCAACACACCGTGGAACTGGAAAGTTTGACGAGTTGTAAGACGAATAGAACCATAAGAGGTGCTTTCATCTGCGAATTTATCAATCGCTAACCATTGCTTAGGAGTGATGATGCCGCCTGGCATACGAGCACGAAGCATTACATTATGTAAAGGTTCTAACTTTTGCTTGGTACGTTCGTTACGAATATCACGGTCATCTTGCTGGTACATACCGTGGAAACGGATCAGTTGAAAGTTATCTGCGGTAAAACCACCAGTGATACGGTCTTGAAGATCTTGTTCAATCGTACCGCGAAGGTTTTTACTTTCACGCTTCAGACGTTCGTTATCAGCCAAAGGTCCCAGTACTTGACCTAGCACTTCTTGCTCTATTACTTGCTTGCTCATTAGTACACATCCCTTTGGTAACGTTTCGCTTTACGTAAATCATTAATATATTGTTCAGCTTGCTCGCGGCTCTGGTTGCCATGCTTTTCCGCTATCGAAACTAACGCTTCATGAACATCTTTAGCCATTCGAGTCGCATCGCCACAGACATAGAGGTACGCGCCCTCTTGCAGCCATTGCCACACCTGCTCTGCTTGTTCGATTAAACGGTCCTGAACATAAACCTTTTCTTTTTGGTCACGGCTAAAGGCAACATCGAGCTTAGTTAGCGCGCCAGACTTGAGGTACTTTTGCCATTCAACTTGGTATAAGAAATCTTGAGTAAAGGTACGGTCACCAAAGAACAACCAGCTTTTTCCTTCAGCATCATTGTTTTCACGCTCTTGAACAAAACTGCGGAACGGTGCGATACCGGTACCCGGGCCGACCATGATGATTGGTGTATTGTCGTCTTGTGGTAATTTGAAGTTATTGTTGTTCTCAACAAACACCTTCACTTCACCACCCTCTTCAAGACGTTGAGCTAAGAAGCTAGAAGCTCCGCCTAAACGAGACTCTTCGCCTTTTTGGTATTCAACCAAACCAACCGTCAAGTGAACTTCTTCATCTACTTCTGCTTGGCTTGATGCAATAGAATAGAGACGCGGTGTCAGCTTACGTAACAGGCCAATTAACTCATCAGCCGATAGCTTAGTTTTCTTCTCAGCTAAAACATCGACAACTTGAGTATTACCCGCGTATTCACGAAGCTTGTCTTTATCTTCCACCAGCTTGATTAACTTCTTGCTGCCCGATAACTCAGCAAACTTAGTCACAAGTTGAGGGTTTGAAGTGGTAATCTCAAATTTACTCACTAGCGCACTATGGATAGATAGATTCTCACCATCGACATCGACACTTTCGATACCCGATAACCCAACCTTAGAAAGAATCTGATTTGCGAGTTCTGAACTGTTTTCATACCATACGCCTAGCGCATCGCCGGGTTGGTAGGTAATGCCCGACTCATCAAGATCAATCTCGATATGACGAACATCTTTACCCGAGTCACGACCCGTGATCTTTTGACTGGTTAATAGTGTCGCTGTATATGGATTTTGTTTGGTGTATTGCGAATGACCGGCAGCTGCTTGGCCTACTGGTAACTGAACGATATCAGCCTCGGCACCTGTCGATAGCGTCTCTTTTACTTGCTCTAATGCTTTAGCGCGCCATTCCGTTGCTGATTCTTCGTAATCAACATCACAATCAAGACGGTCGACAAACGATTTAGCACCAAGCTTAGCGAGGAAGTTATCGAAGTCTTTAGCCGTTTGGCAGAAGAACTCATAGCTTGAGTCACCTAAACCAATCACACCGTATTGTAGGTTTGATAATTTTGGCGCTTTCTTCGATTGAAGGAATTCATGCAACTCAATCGCGTTATCAGGGGCTTCGCCCTCACCATTGGTTGAAGCGACGAAAATGACGTGTGTCTCTTTGGCTAGGTTCTTACCTTTATAATCACTCGCATCGAAAAGCTCGACGGCGATACCTAAGGCTTTTGCTTCTGCCTCTAGCGATTCAGCGACGCCTTTAGCATTACCGGTTTGAGAAGCGAAGATAATGCTGAGCTTACCCGCTGGCTTAGCCGCTACTGCAGCGGCCGCTTGAGCGATTGGCGCAGCAGCACCGACAGGCTGAGCTTGGCTCACTCCCCAAAGGTAACCACTGACCCATGCCAGTTGCTGTGAAGACAGTTCAGAAACAGTTTGCTGAAGATGACCCAATTGTTGGTCATTAAGTGGTGCTGCTAGCCCAGGTAACTCATTAGCCCCAGACTGTGCATTATTATTTTGTGAAGACTCTTTCTTATTTAAAGACATGGTCACGACATCCCTAATCATTGCGTGACGATAGATTAACCACTCCTTTTAATAACAAGAAAGAATAGAAAAGTATGTTTTATAACTTTTTGGAAGTAAAAACCGATTGAAACGTAAATTGTCTTACTGGTTTTCAATGCGTACTTGCTGAAAGCCAACCGCCATTGCCGATTTAGATGCCAAGTCTAAATCCGCGTAATGGCACTCTTCACCATGAACATCAGTAAGCAGAACAAAGCCACCTCCCATATGGCGAAACTCCACAACCCAAGACCCTTCTTGAATTGAGGGCTCTATGATAGCTTCAACTAACAGGTTTTCTCTATATAAATTTCTCAATTCATTGAGTGTCATATTCCATCCCTTGCTTTGACCTCACTACATAGACCTTATAAGAATAGACGCAAATTGGCTCTCTGTATTAAGGATGGTCGAAAGTGATGAATGTGCTAACTAATTCCAGAAAGATATAATCAATAGATATAAAAAAACGCCACTTAATAAAGTGGCGTTCTTAAAATTCGTTCTAAATTTGCTTTATATGGACTAGAAGCGCACTTCAGCACCAGCAAACCAACCATCGACCATGACAAAGCTCTTGCCTAGTTCTGAGCTAAAGAACTCATCCGAATCTAAATCGATAACACGGTAACCACCACGCAGGGCAATTTCAGATTCTGATACTGGAATTCGGTACTGAACACCCGCCATCAAGTCAGTGCTCTTAATACCACTGCTATCACCAAACTCCATCGTACCAATGATATCGAAGTTGGTGTCAGGAACGTTGATCTCTGCGTTACCGTAGAAGCTCCAAGTAAATTCATCAAAGGTTGCTTGAGTACTCGTTTTAGGCTCAATGTAGTTAGAGTTTGAGTACTGAGTGAACGTCACACCTGCATCAAAGTTCATCAACTTGTGATCTAACAATGTGTAATAGAAGGTGTAGTCGTACTTATCGAAGGCCAATGAATCCGCATCGACAGAAGTATAGCGAAAGCTAGCGTTTGGTAGCATCGGGGCATTATGCTCAAATGCGAAATACAACGAAGGTGAGTTAGAGTCATCATCTTGTCTAACTTCGTTTAGCTTTGTACTTCCCCACCACATATCGGCACCGACTTTAGCCGTGTAAGAAAACTCTTCTTCAGCAGACACTGCCGAGCTTAAAGATAGCATTCCCACTAAAGCAATTAATGGCATTTTATTCATTTGAGATAGCTCCAATTCCATATCGTTGTGCTAATTGTATGCACATTCATAGATTATTGGGGAAAATTCTACCACACATCTTAAATTCCAAAACGATAAACCGCTGACGAGTAAAGATTTGACGGCACGATGACCTTAGTAACGTCTCTGGTTAGAACTGTGTACAAAATTTTTGAAAAACCACACACCGATTGCAATCACGATCAACCAAGGCAGTAACTTAAACACGACGCCCATCATACCTAAGACCAACATGACTAATAACGCTACTCCGGTTGCAGCCAATACCGTCATAAACGTGATACCAGTGACAAGTAGAGTCGCAACGAAAATAAGAACAAAGATTAATTCAAACATAATGGTCTCCCTAATGAGTTAATGACCTATCTTTCCTACTTTCTAACATTGCAGCTTCCATACCAAGTGTGCCAAACCAATAAAACCCTTATTTATCAGATAAATAAAAAGCCACACATCTTCATGCGTGGCTTTTCAGAAACTTACAGTGGTAAATTTAGCCTCTAGTGGCGAATTTAACCTTAAGTTTTTAACTTAGAGGGAGCTTAAACATTTAGCTCTTTAGGGATCTTAGCCAATGCTGTTTGCATCACTTCAATACCTGCACCTTTCTTATGTGCGTTTTCACTGATGTAGCGACGCCATTGTCTTGCACCAGGCATGCTTTGAAACAAACCAAGCATGTGACGAGAGATGTGACCTAAACTTGCGCCATTTGAAAGTTCACGCTCGATGTACGGGTACATCTCTTCGACAACCTGTGAGCGCTTCTTAATTGGTGTGTCTAAACCAAAGATCTGTTGATCAACTTCAGCCAAAATAAATGGGCTATGGTAAGCCTCACGACCAATCATCACACCATCAAGGTGTTGCAAGTGCTCCTTAGTTTGCTCAAGAGTCGTAATGCCACCATTCACGGCAATCACCAGATCAGAGAAATCTTTCTTGATTTGGTATGCACGATCGTAATCTAGCGGTGGGATCTCACGGTTCTCTTTCGGGCTAAGGCCACTCAACCACGCTTTACGCGCGTGAATAGTAAATTGCTCACAGCCACCTTTTTCAGAAACCGTCGAAACAAACTTAGTTAGAAACTCATAAGAGTCTTGGTCATCGATACCGATACGCGTTTTCACGGTAATTGGAATATCAGTGACTTCTTTCATCGCTGAAACACAATCTGCCACCAACTCGGGCTCAGCCATCAAGCATGCACCAAATCGACCATTCTGAACTCGGTCTGAAGGGCAACCTACGTTAAGATTCACTTCATCATAACCGCGTTCACCAGCAAGCTTGGCACAAGCAGCAAGATCAACCGGGTTTGAACCACCGAGTTGAAGTGCAAGAGGATGTTCTTGCTCGTTATATTCTAGGAAGTCGCCCTTACCATGTAAGATCGCGCCCGTTGTTACCATTTCCGTGTACAGAAGAGTCTGCTGAGAAAGCAAACGGTGAAAGTAACGACAGTGGCGGTCAGTCCAATCGAGCATGGGTGCAACAGAAAGTCGGTTACTAGCGTATTTACTGGTTTTATTAGTGTTTGTCATGATTCAGTCTCAATTAATACTGTACAAACATACAGTGAATTACCTAGAATTAAACGGAATTACTTCCTGTAGTACCCCTCAAGTACCCCTTTAGGAGTTGGACAATGGCAAGTTATACCATCGAGACCAGAAAGCTAAAAAGCGGTGAACCAAGGTTCAAGGTAACAATCATCGTTAAAAAGAATTCGCGCATTATACACAGGGAAAGCAAAACTCTAAAAAAGAAAGCACTCGCTAAAGTTTTCGGTAAAAAAGGGTAGCTGAACTAGAAGCTCAAGGGGTACTCAATCAGCCAAAAACAGTCCCCCTTTTGGTACTCCTCGATTTATTCATGGCTGAGCGTGATCTCTGGGACAATACAGGCCGAACAAAACGCTACGTTATTAAAATGCTTAGGGATTGCGACATAGCCCAAATTGAGAGTAATCAGCTACGAACTAGCGACTTAATCGAGCACTGTAAAAATAGAAAAGGCGCAGGAGCCAAACCCGCAACGATTTATCATGATGTTGCTTACCTACGTTCTGTAATGAAAAAGTCTAAGCCTGTCTTCAACATCGACACCAATCACCAGATATTTGATGAGGCCGTACCCGTCCTGATTGATATGGGATTAGTCGGCAAGAGTCAGAAACGAACACGTCGCCCAACGTCTGAAGAACTAAAACTCTTAAAGCTTGGATTAGAACAACGTGAATCTTTCCGGCCAAACGGCACAACTCGAATCCCATTCACCGACATTCTTGAGTTCAGCATTCTTACTTGTATGCGAATAGGTGAAGTCTGCAAGCTGCGTTGGGAAGACCTAAACCAAGAGCATAAGACGATGCTCGTTAGAGATAGAAAAGACCCAAGAAAGAAAGAAGGTAATCACATGATTGTCCCGCTACTTGGTGAGTCATTTGAGATCGCACTGAAACAGCCTAACAAAGGTGAGCTTATTTTCCCGTACAACTCACGAAGTGTTAGCGCAGGCTTTCAGCGAGTAAGAAATGAGTTAGGTATTGAAGATTTGAGGTACCACGACTTGAGAAGGGAAGGGGCGAGTCGGTTGTTTGAAAAGGGCTACTCAATTGAAGAAGTAGCCCAAGTAACTGGTCACCGAAACTTGAACATCTTGTGGCAGGTGTATACACAATTATTTCCACATAAGTTGCATAGAAAGAACTAGTTTCAACTAAGCATTTGACGTATTAGTAAGATTGCCATGTATAATCAAAAGCCATCTGACTTTCACATCATGTACTTTCATATTATGCAAAATAGCGACCTAATTCGCCTCTACAATTTAAGATTTGCTTGGTGGAACATTGGTATATCACCTGCGGCCGCAAGTAAATCTGACATGGTGGATTTTGATAATTTAACAACCGAACTTTTAGCGCTATTTACTGTTCATCGTGCATCACTATTAGCTATATGCGAAGTAAGCTGCTCTGATGTTAAAGAGATAGCACAAAGATTGTCATCCCCATACAAGATCTTAGACCTTACTTTTAAAACTGGTCGTACACGCTTTGATACTGCGATCATTTACGACTCAAAAAAGATAAATGTCAGTCATTTAAAAGATTTGACTAGCAAAATACAAGGGCGAACCATAAAAGCAGCTCAAAAGATAAAAGTAATCGAGTTGAAAGACGGTGATGAATTTGTACTATACCTCTGCCATTGGCCAAGCAGGCTAAGAGGAGATGGAGAAGCCAAACGACTAAGAGCTGCCGACATTCTCTATTTGGATTCTTCGGAAGAAATGAGCAATGGTAAACTAGCGATAATAATGGGTGACTTCAATGACAATCCATATGACGTAAGTATACAGAACAACCTTTGTGCACTTCGATGTCATGATGCAACCAGAAAATATCCAATGGAGATTTTTTACAATCCATTTTGGCGAAAGCTCGTTTCTAAATCGAACTACAACCACCTATCAGGAAAACAAAATAAGTTCCACTCTGGTTCTCACTACTATGTAAGTGCTTCGCAATCAAATTGGCATATGTTTGATCAAATTATGGTATCTGGTGGTTTCTTAGGTAGCACGAAATGGCATCTGCAAGAAAGTGAAACTGGTGTTATTGACAACGGCCAATACTTAACGAATATTTTAGATAACGGCTCCATACACGATCATTTACCCGTTATCTGTGAAATTACTAAACCAGAGGTAAATAATGTTTAATTTCAATGACAAGTTACTTGAAGGCGCACAAGCCCGAAAGCAGGCAATTGAATATAAAAAACAAGTTTCTGATGTATATATTGAACTAGCTGCAAACATAAGTGACTTTCTAGGCTTTGATGTCCATTTTTATGAGGGTGATGAATACGAGTCTGATGGAGGTGGACCTGGTGCTAAGTATGCTTCAATGGCCGCTGGAATAACTGCTGCCACATTGTCTATGAGTAACTTAGGGCTAAGCAACCGAAAGAAAACGGGGTATAAACTAGTATCACTATCTACCGAAAACCGAGAGCTTAAAACTGGCACTTTGTTTAAAACGATAGAACCAGATAGTGGGTATCCTATAACCATCACCCATAAGAAATCAGAGCGTTTCTGCTACAACCAAAGCGAATTAGTTGAAGCGTTAAGCGATCTGGTATCGACTGTATTTTTTCATGACGAATTACAGAAACTAAAGAAAAAGGACTAGTCCTTAGATCTTTTTTGCCCTCCCTAGAGAGGGCTTTTGTTTTCCAATCGACTCAAACGCTCGTCCATATTTTCCATCATCAAGCGCAGCCACTTAACATCTGTTTTGAGTGTAATGCCTACACCTACCCCGCTAGATAAAGCGCTGACAACTGCGATGATAAGTGTTTGATACTCCGCCATTTACTTGAACTCGTTGCGTAGGGTTTCCCATAGGCCAAATACTATTGGAGCACTTGCGCCAATAATGCCACCGAATTGAACACCGTCTGCCGATATGCTCGCGGTGATCAGTTCAGGATGACCAGCTACCAAAGCAGCTCCCGCGCCAAGTAACGCTAAACCCTTTTTAGTGGAAGGAGCAGATCATTTTCTTCTGTTCACTTTCTATGACGCGGACTTAAATAACCAACTTTTCAAGTTCGATTCGGTGAGAGGCTTTTCCTTTACTGTGCTTTACCCATAAACGCTTTGGTTGGTATCCATTGGCACGGACCTCAACATCATAATTACCCTCTGGCAATCGCATACCGGCTTGGTACCTAGGCTTAATATTCATTATTCGAACCTTAAAACCCGGTTGGTTCTGTGCATTTGAATTGATGTACATAGGAAACTCCGTTTGGGCTTCATTATTGTTTTTAGCTGAACTCACCGGTTCGCTCTCAGCACGCTGAGTTAAATAACGAGCAAAAACACCATCCAACTCCGCTACCGAATGCTCCAAAGAGGTAGAAAACCCATCAGTAATACGCATACTTTTGTCTATTTGAGCGCCAAGTGGATGAATCAACGGTTGAGTATGTATCACCCAACGAACGGCATAAGAAGCCGACGGAGATAGTGTGTCACTGACTTGCTCTAAGAAAAAGCCAATCGTTGAGTCCGTTTGAGTGTACTTGGATGAAAATACATTCACAGGCACAACAAGAATAACGAATATGACGATAAACGAGCTGCCTATATTCAGAGCCTTGCTCTTCAAGTTCGGTGCTGGCCGTGGTTTATGGTAATTCATCAACACGATAAATTTTCCTGGCAGCTTAAACACCGTTAGGACAACGAGAAATAGCGATAGTCCCATTGATATTGGCGGCACAATGATAGAACGCAATGCCGCTTTGCCTTGTTCAGCATAAGGGCCATCATCAGCAAACTGAGCGCGTGACGCCTCAATATAACCTAGCCAATAATCTCTCTCACGCCTCACATTTGGAACAATAACCTGTTGGTAAAATTGCTTATTATTCCACGTCGCCATCATGGGCTCGACGTAATAACGTTCGCCCATACGATTCTTTATTTGTTGCTGAACTTCGGCTACTTTTTGAAAATCATTCCAAGATAAGTTCGGTTCAATGTCGTAACCCCGCTGCTTTGCCTCGGCATGCCAACGAGCTTTGGTGTCCTTCATAACTTTGTTTCTGACTGCATTTTTAAACACGCTAATTTGGTTTATTTGCCAATTGGAGTCTAAATGGATCCCCTTTCGATGAACTTGAGTACGAACCTTACTTGCTGTTGTAGAGTGGGAGCGAAACTCCGACATAGAGTCGATTCCCATAGGATAACCGGTCTCTTTTAAGAACTGTTTTTGCCACACTGCCAGTATTCGTGGTGTGTAATGAGCGACACTATTGGTATACGTTTTATCTTGAATGGCTTCTCCAGCTTGCCCTGTCGCTTGCTCAATACCGGCTTGGATAACTGATAAGCCTAGAGAACCGAATGCTTCCCCCCAAGATGTTTCACCTTTCGTTCGTCGAAAGGTTTTCTCTAACCAATAATCCATCGGTTGGTGGGGAATCGAGTTATCTTTTAATAAGCGTTCATAGCGATCTTCAATGCGGCTGATACAATTGGCTCTTGAGCTTCCTTTGCGTTTATAACAGCGTTCTTTATCATCAAATAGGTCAAAAATAGGTTGTGCAACTCTTTGTGCTCTCGCCTCTGCTCTCGTTAAATAGGCCTTACTCGCCTGTTGATAATCACGATACCCCGTCGCGACGGTCGACTCGACCTCTTCCCACGCTTGATTGGCCTTTTGATGGCGAGACTCTACCGTCTGATTATACGCCCCAACATGTTTTTGATATTGATGCCACGATTGCTGAACTTCACTCCGTAATACTTTATAGTTCGCATAGTGCTCATCGAAATTGGCGTTTGCTCGATTTTGAATATAACGATCCAAAATTTGAACTTTCTTATCATCAATATGACTTAAGAATGCATCATTGCTGTAAACCAACCCACCGATCAAAGCGAGAAAAGTCATTTCTGACGACTCGGTACTCGCCTCTGAGTTATAAGGGATCCCTTCGATATTAATCGCATTCATCGCTAAACTAGATCGCAGTACAGAGGAAAAGAAAGCCTCCTGTCTCTGCTTTGCACTACTCGGTTCAATCAACCATTTATCTATTACCGCCTTTTGACCAAAAAAAACCGTTGGCCAAACCAAAGCTGTAATCACGACCAACGATGAAATAGCGCGAAACTTCGTCGTGGTCAGCCATCCTTTAAGTAGAAAATCCGCAACAATTAAAGTCACCCCGATCCCTGAGATGGTTCGGCCAAATAGCTCCGTTTTATGTAATTGAGCATCACTAACATCGATTCCACCCGCAATTTCAACCAACTTGGCGTTGAAAGCGACTTCAGGAAAAAGATAAAGAAGTGAACAAAAAAACAACAAAACAGCCAACCATTTCGGCTTCTTATTATTTGTGGTTATTACGTCCTGGCTAGGAACTGGTTTCATCTTAACGCTTCCATAATTTGTCTATCCCTGTTCTCATCAAACATCATTTTTCTGTCGGCATCGAAATGCTGATCGCATCGTTACTTAAATTTAAATCTTCATCTTGAATATCAAACAGCACTGCTGGCTTCGCGCTCTGCGTTGTTTGCGTTCTTTTTTTCACACCTTTCACGCTAGCAGGCTTGGAATATGACACACTCCTAATGAGACCTCGGTTAGTGATGTAATGGCCATCTTTGAGGTAATCTATTTGTTCATAGAGTCGGTGAAAATCAGCGTCATTGGGTAGGCCAGCAACGGTTTCGCCTGCTAACGTTGTGGGTTGGTAGCCATTTGATTGAACGACAAGCTGTGGAGCAAGCTGCTGACAAATAGAGAACTTACTGGTATCCATGATCGCCTCATCTGGCAGAGGTCGACCTGCCTTAGCTAACGAGACCAATTGCTCTTGGTGGTAATCCGTTCCGTTAATCGTATAAGTCACCACCTTCATGCCTTGCGCTTTCGCACGGCTATAAATTGTCGCGTATTGTCGGTAACTTCTTATATCAACATGTAATCCACTATTGGGACCAAGTATTCGTTTTACCGTTTTAGCGGAATGTTTGGGCTTATGCTTACGATAACGCCCCTCCATAGCAAAGGCGCGATCGATATTCTTTTTATTTTCCTGATAATAATCATCAGATTTCATCCCTCGCTTTGCATCTTTTTTAAATTTAGCAACCGACGTTGAATGCGCTTCCCACACATACCCAAGATAAACACTTGGATTGATTTCCCGCATTTTTTTCAGAACGTCCATATCCATTGATGAATAAAAATAGTTTCTATAGGGGAGACTTTGTCTGGCCATTTCGTCGAGTTTAAACAAATCTTCCATGGAGCCATCTGATGTTTTTATTTCAATATTAAGGGGTTGTTCAATCGTTGCGTAATGGTACCAATCATTCACGGCTTCATTGAAATAAGCGGGACGATACCCATCTAATGTTCCGTCAGGGCTCCTTCCACTCAGAGAGTTCCACTCACTACTCTTCATACGACTCACGCGATATCGCTTACCATCGCTACGAGCGGTTGCTCTTCCTGTTTCTATGTCGTGATGTACAACCCAATCTTTATCACGCGTCAGCATCACATCAATTTCTGCTCCATCAAAACCACTTACCGCCGCCATTTGAATCGCATTACGAGAGTTTTCAGCATAATTAGAGCTGCCACGGTGGGCGATAACATCAATAGGGCACTGTCCTTTGATGTAAGAGATATCCCCTCCCATGGTTTGATAAAGATTGCGCGATTTTAACGCCAACTGCATATCACGAAACATTTCTCGCCCCTCTGCCGAGTTATGATTCGAGATTAGTTTTGCATCTGCAGGTAATCCAAGCCCTCGCTCCAAGGTTGGTTGCGATTGTGCTGATGTCACTTTATCGGTAGATGAACATCCCTGAATAAGAGCAATAAGGCTAACGACTATCGCTCCGTGACTAATTTGAGACAAGCGAAGCATGGTATATCGCTCCTTAATTAAATATAAATGCATCGGTGCTAAGGGCTCTGCATGTTTTCAGAACATTGCATGTCATTGCAGGAATCCAAGAGACCGAGTGAAAGAAAGATATCGACGCATAAAGAGAAGACAAGGCTTCTCTTTATGCGTCTGAATGGAAGTGAGAACTAACTAAACTAATTAACTAACTTAGCCAACCAAGCCACTGGTCTTTCTGCTCGATGGCTTTGAAGCGGACATTTTTCACATTATCAACAAACCTTTGACGCTGCTCTTGGTTGGCTTTTTGCGCTTCATACCCTCGTCCCCATAGGAACAAACTAAATACCACAGGAGCTGCGACAACAGCCCCTGGCAAACTGCTTAATGCAATTCCACCAGCAGCTAATAATGACCAAATGGATAGACCTGCCGTAATACCAGTACGAGAGTAACGACTAATACATTCGTTATCCCAAATGCGATCTTTAGTTAGATTGTAATAAAGCTGTTGGAATTCTTTTTGCTCCTTTCCAAGGTCGACTTGAGTTATCCCTATTAGCACAACGTCACCCACATCGGTTTCACTCAATTGGTTTTGAGTCGGTACGTAAGGGAACTCCTCACCATCTGAATTTCTTAAAAGCAGGAAACCATTGATCTCTGAACGGCGATGTTGTGTTTCAGATACAAGCCGACTTTCTTTGTAGCTTTTCCCATACGCATTGGTATACGTTGTTGTCTCATACTGTCGATCGACCCACTCTTTTACATTCGATTCAAGCTCACGAACCACAACGATACCAATGTAGTAATCACCTTTTAGTTGACCTTGTTTTTTAGGGCCGACACCAAACTCATGAGTATAGTCTTGATTCTCAACAACTAAGTGAGGTGAGACATGTTGTTCCACTAGATCTTTTACCTGACCAGAAGGCGATGCTTTCGGTGTTATCACAACATGTTCAGAGAGGGGGGCTTCTAAACTGAGATTGGAAGAGTCACTTGCTTCGATATGCTCCACTCTGGTGGCGCTACCACATTGTGGACAGTAAATGAGACCCGCGTTGTGGCGGGACTGACATTGGTCACAGAAATGATCGTCAGGATGATGAGGACGTCGTAAATTGGTGGCGTTCAGCTGAACTCGGTCACATTGCAAAATTCGATCAAAATAATCAACCTCATGACGATAAAATGACATCTCACTCTGATGGCGTTTCGCATCGTGACGCACACTAGAAAAAGCATGATAAAAACAAATAAGAGCGGCAATAGCAGCCCAAACTTGCCACATCACCGAAAAGTCAAAATAGGTCGCCACTCCCCAACCAATCCCGACAAGAACGGCACTGCCAAATAAGCCATCAATCATCGATTCAACAAAACCGACTTTAGGCGAAGGGGGGCTGTATGGGCATTCACTGTACTGCTGCCCTTGCTCTCCGTGCGCAACAAGAGCTGGAGCAAGGTGATCATTAGTCACTTCCGTCTGTGCACTACCTTTTTGTACGTCGTATGTACTAACCCAAGCACTAGAGCGAAATACCGTAATGACATCACCTCGGTTGATGTTGTCATGTATTGCATCTTCTGAGTAAATGCTGACCTGTTTCTGCTCGACACCATTGTCTAATGTTATCCACCACAAGCCTATTTCAGTGATTTCTTTCTGAGTTCGTTTTTCCCGCTTATATCTAAGCGTATCAACCACAAACCCTGTAAACACCTCAGAGCTAGGCAAGTCTTCCTTTAGATTAACGAAATCACTGTTCACCTCATCACACTGAAGGATTTTCATGCTTTCTTGATGGTGATGCCCACAATGTGGACAATATTGATCTTTAAAATACCGTTCAGCGCTACATCCATGACAATGCATACCAGAAAATTCCCTTATAAAGCAATAATATAAACCGATAAAATCTAACACAACTTGAACTTAAATGGGACAGCAATAATATTCAGTTACATTATCAACAGGTGAACTTCAAAGCTCACAAGCCATTTAGCTCAGGAGAACAGAAACGCTTTTACTCTTTATTCCCTACAACAAAACGCTCGAAGGCCCCAACAAGGCTTTGTTTATCGCTATGCGCGGTTAGTGTTCTAACAACGTGCTCTATCAACGTTACCTCACACTTTCTGCTTAAACCCATTCACTCAAACTCTAATTGATAGTTATCTATTTAGTTATGCCTTGAGTCACACTGTCATTTTGAGTTACCTTGTCTTATTCAAAGTCGTGGGTCACAATACGCCCAGTACTGACTTTAATAGAATCAACGGTTCCCAAGACCAAGTCTCTAAGACATAGCGTTTGAATAGGGATATCCGATTGAATGGTGAAAAATTTGGATCACACATTAATAGAGCAAGTTGAAGGCATATGCGCATCGCGAGGCGTGAGACTCACCCCGCAGAGAAAGCGTGTGTTTGAACTCATCCTCTCTAACAAAAAAGCCTCCAGTGCTTATGAATTGTTAGAGCAACTCAAGGTCAGTGAACCGCAAGCTAAGCCTCCTACCGTTTATCGTGCTTTGGATTTCTTATTAGCACAAGGGTTCATTCACCGAGTTGAGTCAACCAATAGCTTTATATGCTGCTGCTCTTGCAATGCCAACAAACATTTTTCTCAGCTACTGATCTGCGATAAGTGTGGCACTGTGATAGAGCTACAAGACGATGCGCTGGTGACACTACTTGCGAGTAACGCCGAGAAGCATGGCTTTCAGTTGACGAACCATGTCATTGAGTCACATGGCATTTGCCAAGCTTGCTCCTCTGAGACGAAAGAATAAGATTATAGAAGAACATTATGCGCGCTGAATTTGTAAACCCGTTTTTAGCATCTTTGATGAACGTTCTAAAAACGATGGCTTCCCTTGAATTGAAGCCACAAAAACCAAGAGTAAAAAAAGACGAAATTGCTCGTGGTGATGTATCAGGCCTGATCGGCATGGTTGGCACACAATCTCGTGGCTCAATGTCGATCACCTTTGATGAAGCTCTTGCCCTAGAAATTATGGAAAACATGCTCGGTGAGCGACCAAATGGCTTGAATGAAGATGTGACCGACATGGTCGGTGAAATCACCAACATGGTCACCGGTGGTGCCAAACGTATTCTGGCTGAAAGCGGCTTTGACTTCGATATGGCCACGCCTATCGTGGTTTCAGGTAAAGGTCACACCATTCGTCACAAGTGTGAAGGTGCGATCATCATCATGCCTTTCACCTCTCAATGGGGTAATGCCTTCATCGAGATCTGTTTCGAATAGAGACAATCGAGTAAATATAAAACGAAAGGCTGACGTACATACGTCAGCCTTTTTTATTGCCGTAAAATCAACGGACATAAAAAACGCCAACCGAAAGGCTGGCGTTTACAGTTATTACTTGGTGTTACTTAAACAGTCTTAAGCTTTCAGCGCTTTAAATGCATTGATAAGACCGTTGGTTGAGCTGTCATGAGACGTTACTTGCGCATCGTCAGTAAGCTCTGGCAGGATTTGGTTAGCGAGTTGCTTACCAAGCTCTACACCCCATTGGTCAAAGCTGAAGATATTCCAGATAACCCCTTGAACGAAAATCTTGTGCTCGTACATCGCGATGAGATTACCCAAAGAGCGCGGTGTAATTTGCTTAACAAGAATTGAGTTGGTTGGGCGGTTGCCTTCAAACACTTTGAAAGGCGCCAGTTCAGCCGCTTCTTGTGCCGTTTTGCCCGCCGCTAGGAATTCGGCTTCGACTGTCTCTTTACTCTTACCGAATGCCAACGCTTCCGTTTGAGCAAAGAAGTTAGACATTAGCTTCTGGTGGTGATCAGAGGCAGGGTTGTGGCTGACTGCTGGTGCAATAAAGTCTGATGGGATCAGCTTAGTACCTTGGTGAATCAACTGGTAGAAAGCGTGTTGACCATTAGTACCCGGTTCACCCCAGATGATTGGACCGGTTTGGTATTCAACTGCATTGCCTTCACGGTCAACGAACTTACCGTTAGATTCCATGTTGCCTTGCTGGAAGTAAGCTGGGAAACGGTGCATGTACTGGTCGTAAGGCAGAATGGCTTCTGTCTCAGCGCCGTGGAAGTTGTTGTACCAAATACCGATAAGCGCAAGGATCACCGGAATGTTGCTTTCAAACTCAGTCGATGCAAAGTGGTTATCCATCTCGTGTGCGCCATCAAGCAGCTCAACGAAGTTGTCGAAACCGATAGCAAGCGAAATAGAAAGACCGATTGCAGACCATAGTGAGTAACGACCGCCTACCCAATCCCAAAATTCGAACATGTTGTCGGTATCAATACCAAACTCAGCGACCGCAGTTGCGTTAGTTGATAGTGCTGCGAAGTGTTTAGCAACATGTGCGTTATCACCCGCTTCAGCCAAGAACCAATCACGTGCAGAGTGCGCGTTAGTCATTGTTTCTTGAGTGGTGAATGTTTTAGATGCGACTAAGAATAGCGTTGTTTCTGGGTTCAGAGGCTTAAGTGTCTCAACGATGTGAGTGCCATCTACGTTAGAAACGAAGTGCATGTTTAGACGAGTTTTGTATGGCGTTAGCGCTTCTGTCACCATGTATGGACCCAGGTCCGAACCGCCGATACCGATGTTAACAACATCCGTGATCTCTTTGCCTGTGTAGCCTTTCCACTCACCCGACACGATGCGGTGGGTGAACAGTTCCATTTTTGCTAGTACAGCGTTAACGGCTGGCATCACGTCTTTGCCATCTACGATGACCGGCTTGTCACTGCGGTTACGTAGCGCTGTGTGCAAAACAGAACGGCCTTCCGTCTTGTTGATTGCATCACCGCTGAACATGGCTTCGATTGCAGATTTAACTTCAGTCTCGTTTGCCAAAGCAAATAGGTGCTGCATGGTTTCAGCATCGATAAGGTTCTTAGAGTAATCGACTAAGATGTCTGAGCCGAAACGAGTCGAAAATTGCTCGAAACGCGTTGTATCTTGAGCAAATAGCTCTTTCATATCCATATCTTGAGCGGACTCAAAATGTGCCGTTAGCGCTTTCCACGCCTGTGTATGCGTTGGGTTGATATTTTTCAACATGGTATCTATCCCGATGTTACTGTAGGTTTTATTCTAAACGTCACCTGGGTGATGAATAGAACCCCCGATTAGGCGAAAGTTTATATTTTTCTATGATGACCAGACCGCATCACCACTGAAAGATTCTTTGTAATTTTTTTTCACGACGTATTATGCCGCATATGAAGAGCTGTACCTTGAGATAAATCAGGATTAGATTTCCTGACAGAAGAATCGGTACAGACTCTAGCTCTAACATAATTAAGTGTGAGCGATACCTGATAAATTCAAGTTCAAAAGATAGCGTTAAACCACTTTTTTTCCAAATACATTATAAAGGATGGCGTATGTGGATTCAGAAGACTATACACCTAAATGCACGAAAGCGTGGATTTCATCTCATTACTGATGAAATTGAACAACAGATACACGATATCAATTCTCTATCTGTTGGTTTATTACATCTTTTTATCCAACATACCTCTGCCAGCCTCACGCTAAACGAGAACGCTGATCCTACCGTCCGTACCGATATGGAGTCGCACTTTAATAAGTTTGTCCCAGAGCGAGCGCCCTACTACAGACACACCTATGAAGGTGATGATGACATGCCTGCCCACATTAAAGCATCGACACTTGGCACCAGTGTGACAATACCAATTAGCAATGGTCGTTTAGCTTTAGGAACATGGCAGGGAATATACTTGAGTGAACACCGTGATTGTGGTGGCAGCCGCACAGTGATTGCGACTATTCAAGGTGAGTAGACTATTTGAAAGCAAGATTTTATTAATAAAAACAGTGCCTTTTTAATACAAAAAGAGTGGTGTGTTTCCACGACCACTCTTATCAAGATAGTATTTGGCCTACTGTAGGCCGAAAGGTTTAGAAGGGCTGGTTTATCATAACCCTAAAGGCCCCTTCGTCACCACCTCGCGCCAACTCAGCACGTACAACAATACCTTCCACTTGGAAACGCACCGCGCCACCTAAGCTCCATTTCATGTCCGAGTGCAGTGTTTTGATGTCGTACTCATCGGCAACGCGCCCTAATTCAGCAAACGCTACCCATTGCCACCAAGGCAAATCGTAGTAGTTTATCAGTGGGATATCGCCAAGTGGTTGCCAGTCAGGAAGTACTCGGTACTCAGCAGAATAATGAACTGCAGAGCGACCGTGATAACGACCTCCGGTATAACCTCGTAAACGATACAAGCCACCCAATCGAGCTTGCTCCGTTTCTGGTGGGCGAGCACAATCTTGCCCAGAGCAGTTATCCCACGTTGGCGTGTCAGCGGTATAGAAATCAAATGCTAAAACTTGTTGATCGAATAAGTCCCCTAAAGGACCTAAAGCAAAGTACTGGCTATTTTGGAAGGTCCACTTAAGCCACAAGTCATCGTTAGACCAACTCTCTGCGCCAGTGGTGAACTCAAGGTTAGTGTGAGAACCTCTGGTCGGGTTGCGTGTGCTATCACGGTTCTCCCAATCAAACGCCAAACTAAAGCCTGTTGCCTCCTCGGTATTATTTAAACCTTCCAACTCGCGAGCAGTATAAAAAGGCGTAAATAGAATCGAACTGACACCCGATTCGATTGGCGAAGCAAAGCTCACATCTTTGATTGGCTGAAAAGCACCGAGTAAACCGTGTTCTGCAACGTTGCCCCAAGGTAGCAAATACTTAAACTCAAACTGATAGTTTTGCTCTAAGCCATCAGCAATGGTTTTGTCATCGATAGATGAATCATTATCGCCTTGAGAACCAATGTAATACGGGTTGTCGTTGAAGCGCGCTTGATACATCTGAGTGCTAAACAATACGTTCTCAGACAAGGCATAGTTAAAAGCCGATAGAAAACCGACGTAACTGTCTTTGTCTGAATAGAGTGCCATACCAAACAGAGCGGCTTGAGGTTGCCAAACACCCTTTGCGACACCCGCAACCCCAAAGGTGTTACCCATGGTTTCGGTGCTGAAGTAGAAAGGAACAAAGGCTGAATCTTTTTCTTCACTCACAGCGGAAGAAGAAAAGCTGACACCGAGTAATGTCATTGCAGACATTAGCCAGCTTCGAGTCGTTCGCTTGAACATAATTTACTTATCAAGATCCATGATTACTTCACATATTCCATCGCAACACGCGAAGTCAGCTTAGTGACTAACTCGTAAGCGATAGTGCCGATATGTTCAGCCACTTCTTCTGAGGGTAAGTCTTTACCCCAAAGCGTCGCCTCGTCACTCACTTTATCCGTAGCATCAGGACCAAGGTCAACTGTTAGCATGTCCATGGACACACGCCCTGCGATTGGTACTTTTCGACCGTTAACGAACACTGGAGTGCCGTTAGGTGCAGTACGAGGATAACCATCACCATAACCAATCGCGATAACACCAACCTTGGTATCACGTTCGCTGGTCCAGTTTCCGCCATAACCCACACTTTCACCGGCTTTCACATCGCGAACCGCTATCAGGTGTGAGGTCAGGGTCATCACAGGCAAAAAGCCAAGCTCTTGCGCCGATTTATCAACAAACGGAGAGACACCATAAGAGATGATTCCGGGGCGAACCCAATCAAGATGACTGTCTGGCCAAGCGAGTAAACCCGCAGAGGCAGCAAGTGAACGCTCCCCTTCACAACCTTCGGTAAGAGACAAGAAAAGCTCTGTCTGTTCAACAGTGGTTGCTCTATCCAGTTCATCAGCACAACCGAAGTGGCTCATGTAACGTAGAGGTTTGGCAACATTCGCACATTGATGCAAACGCTCAACAAAGTTCTGGTATTGCTCAGGGCGAACACCTAATCGGTGCATACCACTGTCGACTTTTAGCCATACCACAACGGGGGTTTCCAAATCCGCATTCTCCAGCGCGCTTAATTGCTCTTCACAATGCACCACCGTTTGAATGTTATTGGTCACCAAGATTGGTAAATCGCCCGAAGAGTAAAACCCTTCCAGCAACAAAATAGGTTTAACAATGCCACCAGCACGAAGTTGTAGCGCTTCTTCAATACGCGCCACACCAAAAGCATCAGAGCTTTTTGAATGCTTGGCGATATGCAGTAAGCCGTGTCCGTAGCCATTGGCTTTCACCACAGACATGACCTTGCACTGAGGAGCCTTCGACTTTATCTGGTTCAGGTTATGTTCGAGCGCGTTTAAGTCAATGCTCGCCGTCGCCGCTTTCATGTAAGTCATTAGCGATTACTCATCATCAAATGCAGGGCCTGCATAGTTATCAAATCGGGAGTGTTGGCCTTGGAACGTAAGACGAACCGAACCGATCGGACCGTTACGCTGCTTACCAAGGATGATCTCAGCAATGCCTTTCAAGGAACTATCTGGGTTATAAACCTCATCACGATAGATGAACATGATCAAATCGGCATCTTGCTCAATCGAACCTGATTCACGCAAATCCGAGTTTACTGGGCGCTTATCAGCACGTTGCTCTAGGGAACGGTTAAGCTGAGAAAGTGCCACAACCGGAACGTTGAGCTCTTTTGCTAACGCTTTCAATGAGCGAGAAATCTCGGCGATTTCAAGAGTACGGTTATCAGATAACGAAGGTACACGCATTAATTGAAGGTAATCTATCATGATCATAGAGATACCATCGTGTTCACGAGCGATACGTCGAGCACGAGAACGCACTTCTGTTGGCGTTAGACCCGAGCTGTCATCGATATACATATTCTTCTTATCCATCAGAATACCCATACTCGACGAGATACGAGCCCAATCTTCATCGTCTAACTGACCAGTACGAATCTTGGTTTGGTCTACGCGAGAAAGTGACGCAAGCATACGCATCATCAGCTGTTCGGCTGGCATCTCTAGCGAGAAGATTAAAACCGGTTTGTCTTGCTTCATCGCCGCGTTTTCACACAAGTTCATCGCAAATGTGGTTTTACCCATCGATGGACGAGCAGCAACAATAATTAAGTCAGAGCCTTGTAGACCTGCTGTTTTCTTGTTGAGGTCGTTGAAGCCAGTATCGACACCTGTCACACCATCTTGCGGCGTTTTGTATAGGATCTCGATACGTTCTAGCGTCTTCTCTAGAATGCTATCAACGTTTTGTGGACCTTCGTTTTCACTTGCACGGCCTTCGGCAATCGCGAAGACTTTACTTTCAGCAAGATCAACCAGCTCTTCCGAAGTACGACCTTGAGGGTCATAACCAGAATCAGCAATCTCATTCGCGACACCAATCAGGCTACGAACAAGTGCACGTTGCGCTACGATATCCGCATACGCATTGATGTTTGCGGCACTTGGTGTGTTTTTCGCTAAGTCAGCAAGGTAAGCAAAGCCACCCACTTCTTCAAGTTGCTCACGCAGCTCTAAATGTTCAGAGAGTGTAATAAGATCCAGAGGAGAACTTTCTTCAAGGATATCCTTTACCGCTTCAAAGATCAGACGGTGAGGACGGCTATAAAAGTCTTTGGCCACAACCTTTTCGGCAACTGTATCCCAGCGTTCGTTATCTAATAACAAACCGCCAATAACAGATTGCTCAGCTTCTAATGAATGTGGCGGGACCTTGATGGCGTCCACCTGATCGTTGGCTGATTTCTGACTTTTGGTATCCACTATGACTACACTCAATAACTAATAATGATCGTTCATTATACCCAAGAACATCCGTTTGTAATCCGATCCTATGAGTTTGTTTTATTCTTCAGGAAGAATTTACCTATTGCTGACGGAATTAACCAAGGGTAGCATTACGATCCTGCCATTCACTCACTGTATAACTAGAGGTATGCGTGTCCAAATTATTGGCTCTGAGCACTGGTCTTCTAAGCACTGGTCTCCTGAGCGCTCCGATGGCCTTAGCTGATGATGCTAAAGACTCTGTTGATGCAATCCTCGACTCTATAGTAGTTTCAGAACCTACTTCTGAGCCGATCGTCGTTGCACCGACACCTGAAGAAAAAGATATGGATATCGCACCGAGTGATACAAGTGATACAGAACTACCGAGCCCGCTAAAAACGGAAGTCGAATTTGGATATCAGTCGCATACTGGTAACTCTGATTCACGAGCGCTTAACGCACGCCTTAACGGTGAGTACACGGCTGGCCGTCATAGAACCAGTGGTGAATGGAAATACTACAACCTCTACAAAGATGGCGAAGAAGATAAAAGGCAATCGACTTACTCAGCTCAGAGTGACTACAAGTTAAGCCCTAAAACCTACCTTTACGGCAGTTTCAAAGGAGTCGACTCGAGATACAGTGCTTACTTTAAGGACTACACAATTTCGAGTGGTTTGGGTTACCAGTTTTCGAATACCGAAGAGTTTGTGTTGGAAGTCGAAGTGGGACCAGGTTTTCGTTACCAAGAACCGAACCTTGATGAGATTGATGATGATGACATCATCTTCCCAGAGATTGTTGAAGAGGCAATTTTCCGTGGCAACGTGAATACGTCATGGCAGGTGTTGAAGAATTTGCAGCTCAAGGCAGACGTGACGCTTGTCTCTGGTCACAGTAACCTAAAGTTTGATACTGAGTTAGAAGCCATCAACGATATTACTGACAATATCGCGCTGAAGATCGCTCACTCTCGCCAGTACCACGATAAAGTGCCTGAAGGCTTAAGCAAACAAGACTCTGTTCTATCGATCAACTTGCTCTTCCAGTTCTAATCTTAGGCCACCTCTAACCTTGAGAACAACTTGTTCAGCAATAACAGCTTATGGATCACCGTAAGCTTTTTACCTACTGTAGCCCTTCCTTGTACTTTCCTATATTCCAGACATAAAAAAACACCAGCCGAAGCTGGTGTTTAAAACTTTCAAAAGAAAGAATTCGTCTTGGTACTGAAATTACTCAGCTGCAACGATAGCGATTTTCGCAGTAGCAAAAACTTCAGAGTGAAGTTGGATGCTTACTTCGAATTCGCCGATGTTACGTAGAGCGCCTTCAGGTAGGCGTACTTCGCTCTTAGCTACTGCAACACCTGCCGCTGTAATAGCGTCAGCGATGTCACGAGTACCGATAGAACCGAATAGTTTACCTTCGTCACCAGCTTTAGAAGCGATTGTAACGCCTTCTAGAGTGTTAACGCTCTCTGCACGAGCTTCAGCAGCAGCTAGTTGCTCAGCAACTTTAGCTTCTAGTTCAGCACGACGAGTTTCGAACATAGCAACGTTGTCTTTAGTTGCCATAACTGCTTTACCCTGTGGGATAAGGAAGTTACGAGCGTAACCAGATTTAACGTTTACTTGGTCGCCAAGGCCACCTAGGTTACCGATCTTATCAAGTAGAATAACTTGCATTATCTTAGTCCTCTTAAACTATTATTAACTATTACCGATTACTGATGCTTGTCAGTGTACGGTAGTAGAGCTAGGTAACGAGAACGCTTGATAGCGCGAGCTAGTTGACGCTGGTACTTAGCGCTTGTACCAGTGATACGGCTAGGTACGATTTTACCAGCTTCAGTGATGTAGTTTTTAAGAGTTGCTACGTCTTTGTAGTCAATCTCTTGTACGCCTTCTGCAGTGAAACGGCAGAATTTACGACGACGGAAGAAACGAGCCATGGGCTATCTCCTGATCTTAAATTTAGTAAAGCGGTCTTTCAAAATTATCGAAATAACTATCAATGACCTAAAACAAGTTGAGAATTTTTTAAGGCGTTAAGCCAAAAAAGAATTACTCAGCAGCTGCTTCTGGTTTAGCTTCTGTACGCTCTTCGCGACGAGGAGCACGCTCTGCACGCTCTTCTTTTTGCTTAAGCATAATAGATTGCTCAGTCACAGCGCCTTTAGTGCGCATGATCATGTTACGTAGAACTGCATCGTTGAAACGGAAAGCAGTTTCTAGCTCGTCAATCACTTCTTGACCAGCTTCAACGTTCATAAGAACGTAGTGAGCTTTGTGAAGCTTGTTGATTGGGTAAGCCATTTGACGACGACCCCAGTCTTCTAGACGGTGGATAGTACCGCCAGCTTCAGTGATAGAACCAGTGTAACGCTCGATCATGCCAGCAACTTGCTCGCTTTGATCAGGGTGAACCATGAATACGATTTCGTAATGACGCATTTGGTTGCTCCTTACGGATTATTAGCTTCCACGAGTGGCCCGGTCGTCCAGAGGAAGCAAGGAACTAAAGATAAATGACCGAGTTTTAAGGACGGCAAATGTTATAGAAAGAACCCGGTATTGGCAAGCGCTATTTGGTGAATAATGAAACAGTTTTTCTGTCGCCATCTAGCCATCCGACAAACCGATGGATTTTGCTATAACAGCCTAAAAAGAAACGCCCACCAGCAAGTGGTGAGCGCTAATAAATTCATAGACTTAAAGCAGCGTTAACGCATTACTGAGCTAAACGCTGTCTTACCGCTTCGAACAGGCAAATACCCGACGCCACAGAAACATTTAAGCTCGATACGCTACCTGCCATTGGAATCTTAATCAGATCATCGCAAGTTTCACGAGTTAAACGACGCATACCGTCACCTTCTGCACCCATAACTACCGCAAGAGGACCCGTTAGCTTCGCTTGATAGATATCATGCGTTGCTTCACCTGCCGTACCCACAAACCATACGCCCTGCTCTTGCAGTGCACGCATTGTGCGAGCTAGGTTGGTTACACGCACGAGAGGAACTGTTTCAGCCGCACCACACGCTACCTTGCTTACCGTTGCTGTTAACGGTGAAGAGCGATCTTTCGGTACGATAACCGCAGCGACACCTGCGGCATCCGCGTTACGTAGACAAGCGCCTAGGTTGTGAGGATCGGTTACGCCGTCTAGAACCAACAGCAAAGGCTGTTCATGCTGCGCTAGAATATCGTCTAGGTGAGTTTCATTAAGCTGCTTAGCAGGCTTCACCTTAGCAATAAGGCCTTGGTGATTCGCACCTTGTGCTTTTTCATCCAGCGGCTTACGACCCATCTGTTGAATCGACACACCAAACTGTTGCAGTTGGTTCAGTAATGGAAGAAGACGCTCGTCTTGGCGACCTTTCAGTACATACGCTTCGATAAAACGTGCAGGATCTTTTTCTAGTACGGCTTTCACCGCGTGAATACCGTAAATAAATTCGTTACTCATTGTCTCAAGTTACTCTTATTGCTCAGAGAAGAATGACATCAATGCCGATGCATCCCTCTCTGTGTTGTTCATTTCGAGAGTAGCGTCTTACGCCTGATACTCTCGCATTAAATTAAATCAGTTAGGCGCTAAACCTGATTAGCAGAGCGCCTTATTGACCTTAAGATTTATCAGCCTTAAGACTTATCGGCCTTTGGCTTACGGCTTGCAGCACGCTTTTTCTTAGCGCGAGCTTTAGCAGCACCGGTTTTATTCGCTGGCTTTTTCTTCTTAGCAGGGCCTTCGCTGCTTCCGTCAGGTCGCTTAGTTGGCTCAACCATAGGCTTCGCTGATACACCTGGCTTATTACTCTTCACTGCTGAGCGCTTCTTGCTTTTCGCCTTTTTCATCGCTTCTGCTGCACGCTTCTTGGCTGTTTTGCCTTTGCCACGCGGCTGACGATCAGTGTCTTCTAAGTCAAAGTCGATTTGGCGAGTTTCTAAATTAACCGCAGAAACCTTCACTTTAACCGAATCACCCAAGCGGTAGATATTACCTGAGCTTTCACCCACTAGACGCTGACCAACAGCATCAAATTGGTAGTAATCATTCGCTAGCGCTGAGATGTGTACCAAGCCATCAATGTGCAGTTCAGTTAGACGAACAAAGAAGCCAAAACCAGTCACGTTGGCAATCACACCATCCATCACCTCACCGACATGGTCTTGCATGTATTCACACTTCAACCAATCGTTTACTTCACGCGTTGCGTCATCAGCACGACGTTCAGTCATTGAACACTGCTCGCCGTAGAAGTCCATATCATCGAAAGTGTAGTGATAACCACCAGTTGGCGTCCAACGTTCGCTGTTACGACCTTCTTCTTTCGCAATAAGGTACTTAATCGCACGGTGCAATAGCAAATCTGGGTAACGACGAATTGGCGAGGTAAAGTGAGCATAGCGTTTAAGAGCTAAACCAAAGTGACCCGCGTTATCCGCGTTGTATACCGCTTGCTTCATTGAGCGTAGCAGCATAGTTTGGATTAATTCACGATCTTCACGTTCATTAATCTGTTGCATCAGTTGTGCATAGTCTACTGGTGATGGCGACAGACCACCTTCCAGTGTTAAACCTAATTCACTTAAAAAGCTCTTGAAGCCCATTAAGCGCTCTTCGCCCGGAGTTTCGTGAACACGGTACAGCGCAGGCTCTTTCGCTTTTTCTACGTAAGATGCCGATGCGATATTCGCAAGAATCATACATTCTTCGATGATCTTGTGTGCATCGTTACGAATTACTGGCTCAATACGGTCAATCTTACGATCAGCATTGAAGATAAACTTAGTTTCTACCGTTTCAAATTCAATCGCACCACGTTCGTCACGCGTTTTCTTAAGCACCTTATACATCTTATGAAGCTCTTCAAGATGTGGTACTTCAGGTTCGTAACGCTCACGTAATTCTTCATTGCCATCTAAGATCGCGCCTACTTTGTTATAAGTAAGACGAGCATGAGAATTCATTACCGCTTCGTAGTGCTTGTAGCCTGACAGTTTACCTTTGTCTGAGATAGTCATCTCACACACCATACATAAACGGTCTACCTGAGGGTTCAATGAACACAAACCATTTGAAAGCACTTCTGGCAGCATTGGCACGACTTGTGACGGGAAGTATACCGAGTTACCACGGTTAATCGCTTCTTTGTCTAGCGCTGTATCTGGGCGAACGTAGTAACTTACGTCAGCAATCGCTACCCATAGACGCCAGCCGCCGCCTTTCTTCGCTTCACAGTAAACCGCATCATCGAAGTCACGCGCATCTTCACCATCAATGGTAACCAATGGCAGTTTACGCAGGTCTACACGTCCTTCTTTTGCTTCTTCAGGAACATGCTCACCTAGGTTTTCGATTTGCTTATCTACCGCTTCAGGCCACTCTTGTGGGATCTGGTGAGTACGGATCGCAATCTGCGTTTCCATACCCGGCGCCATGTTTTCACCAAGAACTTCGGTTACTTTCCCCATCATGTTACGAGAACGACCACCGCGATCCGTAATTTCAATCACAACCACATTACCCATTCGAGCACCGCCTTTATGCTCAGTAGGGATCTGGATGTCGTGACTAATACGCGAATCATCAGCAACAACGTAAGAATGGCCGTACTCTAGGAAGAAGCGACCAACAAGTGGCGTTTTACGCTCTTCAAGCACACGAACCAAGCGACCTTCACGACGGCCACGCTTACTGTTGTCAGTAGGCTGAACCAATACGTAATCACCGTGCATGATGGTTTTCATCTGATGATGCGGCAGCACGATATCATTGTCTTTACCCACACTGCCGTCTGGGCGAACCCAACCATGACCGTCTTTATGACCAATCACATAGCCTTTGATCAGTTCCATCTTCTCAGGCAATGCGTAGCACTGACGACGAGTAAAGATAAGCTGTCCATCACGCTCCATTGCACGTAAACGACGACGCAGCCCTTCATATTGTTCCTCTCCAGCAAGACCCAAAGCTTCGAATAGATCGTTGCGGTTCATCGGAATATTCGCGTCTGTTAAAAACGAAATAATGAACTCTCGGCTTGGTACTGGGTTATCGTAATTTTTCGACTCTCGGTCGGCAAAAGGATCAACAGTGGTTGTCGCTGTCGTATTTTCTGACGTTGGTGTGTTTTTTGACATAGGCGGGCCTGCTTAAGCAAGGAAGGTATATACCCCTAGTATATCTGATGCTAGGGGTAAGCTACAGATATGCTTTAGAAAACACTCAAATAACCTCAGATTGATACATATCTTCACTTTGTGAAACATCGCTTCATAGACGTGGATTATCATCAAAATTTCAAGCAAACGATAAAACAAACGTTTGCGCCATGAATGAAATACACTATTATCCACGCACTTTACCAACTCCTGTTCTGGGTATGATATGAAACTAAAACGCACTTTATTGGCTTCAGCTATGGCGAGCCTAGCGCTGTTCCCATTCGCAAGTTCGGCAATGGAAAAGGCTGACCTGATGATTACCGATGCGATGGTTCTAACCATGAACCAAGACAAAACGGTTTATGAAAGCGGTACTGTTGTCGTCAAAGACAACAAAATCATTGCGGTTGGAGATGCTTCACTAGAGAAGCAGTACCAAGCTAAGCAAGTGTTAGACGTGGATGGCGATATCGTTATGCCAGGTCTCATCAATACCCATACTCATGTATCAATGACAGTTTTCCGTTCGTTAGCCGATGATGTGCCAGATCGCCTGCACCGTTACATCTTTCCGCTAGAGAAGAAGCTAGTATCGCGAGACATGGTACGCATTGGTGCGAACCTAGGTAACGTTGAAATGGTGAAAGGCGGTGTGACCACTTACGCCGACATGTACTACTTCGAAGATGAAGTCGCAAAAACCGTCGATAAGATCGGTATGCGTGCCATCCTAGGTGAAACGGTGATTAAGTTCCCTGTAGCCGATGCGGCCAACGCCGAAGAAGGCATTAAGTACGCGTTGAACTTCATTGAAGAATACAAAGATCACCCGCGAATCACACCAGCGTTTGCCCCGCATGCGCCTTACACCAACACCACAGAGATCCTGCAGAAAATATCTAAGCTCTCCCTAGAGTTAGATGTTCCAGTAATGATTCACCTTGCAGAATCACACCGTGAAGAAGAGAAAATCGCAGAGCGTTCTGATGGATTGTCCCCGGTTCAATACATGGACAGCATTGGCGCACTCAACAAGAACTTGGTGGGTGCACACATGATCCTTGTTGACGATCATGATATCGAACTGGTGAAGAAATCGGATATGGGCGTGGCTCATAACATGAGTGCTAACATCAAGTCAGCAAAAGGCGTATCACCTGCGCTTAAGATGTATGACGAAAACGTGCGTATCGGTTTAGGTACTGATGGCCCAATGTCTGGTAATACACTGAGCACCATTGATGAATTCAACCAAGTCGCTAAGGTTCACAAGTTAGTTAACAAAGATCGTGCTGCGATGCCGCCGATCAAAGTGATCGACATGGCGACCATGGGCGCAGCAAAAGCGCTGCACATGGAAGATAAGATCGGCTCTCTTGAAGCAGGCAAACTGGCTGACATCATAGTGATCGATACTAAGGCGCCAAATATGGTTCCAGTCTACAACCCATACTCAGCACTGGTGTACTCAGCTAACTCAGGCAATGTTCGTCACTCCATCGTTGATGGCAAGATCATCATGCAAGATCGCGACATGCTAACGGTAGACGAAGATAAGATTCGTCAAGAAGCACTCGATTTCACCAAGGTTGTTCGTGAAACGGTGATTGAGTCTGGTGAGGTGGTTCAATAACGCTACCGAATTAGATAAACGGTTTTCCGTTCAGATCAAAAAAGGCCTCGCTGATGAATCTCAGCGAGGCCTTTTTAATACGAGTTTTTTAGATGATTAACGAGTGCAGTCATTAATCATCATTGCTCATTCAATAATCTGTCTTACCAGAACACGTCTCGACGCTTTGCTCGAGCAATAATATTGTCTGGCATTCTCTGTTCCAGACCGCTACGAAGCACAGTGATACGTCTGTGTTGTCTTTGATCTGCGGTTACCGAGTTATACAACCAACGGTAAGCATCTTCATAATCCAATGGGCTACCGTAGTCACGTAACAAGAGTTCCGCTAAGTGAATGCTCGCACTTAAGTTGCCCATAGAGGCCGCTTCACGTAGATACGGAATCGCACGCTCTTGATCTTGTTGTACCAAAGTACCACGAGAGTAATAACGACCTAACTGCTCTAATGCAGCGGGTAAACCTTGATGTGCCGCGTTTTCCATATAGTAAAGGCCAAGCTCTACATCTTGTGGAACACACACACCCCAAGCCAACATATCACCGTATAAAAACTCATAAGAAGGCAAGCTAATACGCGTTGCACGAGCAACGATATCTTCAACTAACTGGCACTTATCAGCTTTCACTCGCTCTAGATGTTGATTATTTTCGATTAAATTAATCAGTTCAGCTTCTGTATATATTGGAACGGGCTCTCCCACATCAGCCAAATTAGCATGACTCAAGGGTGAGCTCAGCGCCATTATTAATGAAGCTGCCACAATTCGTAGCTTCATACCTGCACTCTATTATCTGTCGCTAAAGTTATCTATTGAGGAATGCAGAGGATTTCTACACGCACAAAACAGGGTGAACTTCACTTTCCATGATATCTGTATCGGCAATAACCCCGACGGCTTTAGACAAAACTTGCCGCTAATGGGCAATATTTTGCCTGATGACGCTTAAAAGATCACCATCAAAGAGTGAACGGCTAAATTGCAGGTATTAAAAAGCCGACTTAATAAAGTCGGCTTTTAGAAAACTATTTTATTATCAAAGCACTGTTCGTGCCTGGTAATCACTCAGCAGGCATTATGCGCCGTATGGGTGAACCTTGATGATAGTTTCGTTACGATCTGGGCCAGTTGATACGATATCAATTGGAACGCCAGTTAGGTCTTCGATACGCTTGATGTAATCTAGAGCAGCTTGTGGAAGCGCGTCGATAGATTTAGCACCAAATGTGTTTTCAGACCAACCAGGCATTGTTTCGTAGATTGGCGTCGCTTCTTCGAATGACTCAGCAGCCATTGGAGAAACTTCTAAGATAGAACCATCTTTCATCTTGTAACCAGTACAGATTTTTAGTTCTTCTAGGCCATCTAGAACGTCTAGTTTAGTTAGACACATACCAGATAGAGAGTTGATTTGGATTGCACGACGCATAGCAACAGCATCGAACCAACCAGTACGACGTAGACGACCAGTTGTTGCGCCAAACTCGTGACCAACATCGCCTAGGTGTTTACCAACTGGGTCTTGCTTCTCAAGGCCATCGTATAGCTCAGTAGGGAATGGACCTGAACCAACACGAGTACAGTAAGCCTTAGTAATACCAAGGATGTAACCGATGTGACGAGGACCGAAACCAGAACCTGCAGCAACACCACCAGCAGTCGTGTTAGAAGACGTTACGTATGGGTAAGTACCGTGGTCGATATCTAGTAGCGTACCTTGAGCACCTTCGAACATGATCTTGTCGCCGCGCTTACGTGCTGCGTCTAGTTCGTCAGTTACGTCGATAACCATCGCAGTTAACATATCTGCGTAGCTCATCGCTTGCTCAAGAACTTCTTCGTAGCTTACTGTTTCAGCTTTGTAGAAGTGCTCTAGTTGGAAGTTGTGGAATTCCATCACTTCTTTTAGCTTCTCAGCAAATGCTTCTTTATCGAAAAGGTCGCCAACGCGTAGACCGCGACGAGCAACTTTATCTTCGTAAGCAGGACCGATACCACGACCCGTTGTACCGATAGCTTTAGCGCCACGAGCGATTTCACGCGCGTTGTCGATTGCAATGTGGTACGGAAGAATTAGAGGACAAGCTTCAGAGATGAAAAGACGTTCACGTACTGGAATACCGCGATCTTCAAGAGGCTTCATTTCTTTTAGAAGTGCGTCAGGCGATAATACTACACCGTTACCAATAACACATTTAACGTTATTACGTAGGATGCCTGATGGAATTAAGTGAAGAACGGTTTTTTCACCGTCAATTACAAGTGTGTGACCTGCATTGTGACCGCCTTGGTAGCGAACCACGTATTTTGCATCTTCAGTTAAAAGGTCAACGATTTTACCTTTACCTTCATCACCCCATTGGGTGCCTAGAACGACTACGTTATTTCCCATCTTTCCAATTTCTGTTGCTAATTAAAAATGGATTCTAGCACTGAATCACACTTCTTGCAGTCACTTTTTGTTCATAAACGTTAACGCTGTACAAAAATAAACCAGCCATAACTGGGGGCAGATGTGTAAAGATACTGATATCATTGCTTTTTTACAGACAAAAGGCAGAACCATGTCTCAATCAATTTGGCTCGCTATTGGGCTCGTACTTATTGTGGAAGGGCTCGGCCCCTTGATTGCACCCAATGGCTGGAGAAACATGGTCGCGCAACTGAGCGAGCAACCAGACACGCAACTGCGCCGCATTGGAGGCTGTCTTGTGGTGGCTGGAGCGGTTATCGCTTTCATGACCTACCGCTAGGTTTCTATAAGTAGAACGCTGTTAAGCGCCTTCCCTCGCGCCCCAATAGTGAATCCACAAACATGTCTCCTCCTGAAAGAAGTCATAGAAAACAAAAAGGCTCCCACAATGGGAGCCTTTTAAGTTTTAACGTATTTTGCTTATTAAGCTAAGCATTCGCTAACGCATCAGCTTATTTTGCTGGAGCGCCGCTTGCTTGATTCATGTATTGGAAGAAGTCAGTCTTCGGATCCAGTACTAGAATGTCGCTCTTATCGCTAAATGATGTCTCATAAGCTTGCAATGAACGCATGAAGCCGTAGAACTCAGGATCTTTGCTGAACGCATCAGAGTAGATCTTCGCTGCTTCTGCATCCGCATCACCACGAGTGATTCGAGCTGTACGGTCAGCTTCAGCAAGAACTGTTGCCACTTCTAGCTCAGCTTGAGCACGGATAACTTCCGCTTTCTCACGACCTTGAGAACGGTGTCTACGAGCAACCGATTCACGTTCTGCACGCATACGGCGGTAGATAGATTCACTGATTTCGTCAGGAAGGTTAATCTTCTTCATACGGAAATCAACAACTTCAACACCTAAATCAGCCATCGCACTTTCTGCCGTTCCAGACAAAACGTTTTCCATGATCTTATCGCGTTCGCCATCAACTTCTAGTGCTTCTGCAGCCGCTACCGTTGTGACGACTTCGCTATCAGCAGAGTCTGGCAGGATGTCCTTGTTGCGAGGGCCTGACACGATCTGCTTAATTTCACGAGAACCAATTTCAGAACGAAGAACATCTGTCACTTTACGCTCAAGAAGTGCTTCTGCCGTCATGATATTACCGCCACCGGTACTCAGATAGAAACGTCCAAAATCAGCAATACGCCATTTTGCGTAAGTATCAATTAGAACGTCTTTTTTCTCTGATGTTACGAAACGGTCAGAACGGCCATCCATCGTTTGAATACGAGCATCAAGTACTTTTACGCGATCAAACATCGGTAGTTTAAAGTGCAGACCTGGTTCATAGATTCGTGATACGCCGTTGTCATCGAGAACTCGACCAAAACGAATTACCATGCCACGCTCACCTTCTTGAATCACAAACACTGACATCAATAGAAGGGCAATCGTCACAACTAATACAGGGATCATTAATTTACGCATTATTAGTATCTCCCTTGGCGTGAACTGTCTGAACGAGTTTGAGTGCTAGGCTTTGGATCCGCTTGAGTTTCTAACTCAATTTGATCGTAAGTTGATGATGCTTTTGCAGGGCGAGAGCCCGACTGAGAACCACCTTGTGCGCCTAGCTTATCAATTGGTAGGTATAGCAAGTTACCGCTTGATTCAGAATCAATCAGGACTTTCGATGTGCTTGAGTACACTTTTTCCATTGTATCTAGGTACATACGGTTACGTGTTACTTCAGGAGCAGCTTGGTATTCAGGTAGCAGTTTCTCGAATTGAGCAACTTGACCTAGAGCACCATTAACTGTGCGCTCTGAGTAACCCACCGCTTCTTTCTTCAAACGCTCAGCACGACCTGTTGCTTTTGGAAGAATGTCATTTCGGTAAGCTTCAGCTTCACGCTCGAAACGCTCTTCATCCTCACGAGCCGCGATAGCATCATCAAATGCATCTTTCACTTGCTCAGGTGGACGTGCTGACTGGAAGTTCACATCAACAATCAGAATACCCATATCGTAGCTATCAATAATACGGTTCAACGTTTCTTGAGTGCTTTGACGAATCTGCTGACGACCACTTGTCAGGATACTATCCATTAGTGAGTCACCAATTACCGCACGAAGCGCGGAATCGGTTGCTTGGCGTAAACTGTCGTCTGCATTCGTTACACGATACAAGTACTTGTATGGGTCAGAAACACGGTATTGAACACCCATTTCAACGGTCACAACGTTTTCATCTTTCGTTAGCATCGTGCCAGCAGCACGTAGAGAACGAATCGCTTGAACGTTTACTAGTTGCTCATCACTGATTTCATCGATGAAGCGTGGGTGCCAGTTAAGACCAGGTTCTTCGATACGGTCGAACTGACCCAGTCGAAGTACTACTGCTCTTTCTGCTTCGCCAACGGTGTAGAAACCAGCGAAGAACCAGATAGCAATAGCAATAACGGCAATGACACCAAAGCCAATTGCACCGCCACCACCAATAGATGGCCCGTTACCGTTGCCACCCTTTTTACCAAACTTGCCACCTAACTTTTGACTTAGTTTATTAAACACTTCGTCTAGATCTGGCGGTCCTTGATCTCGGCCGCCGCGATTATTTTTATTACCCCAAGGGTCATTATCGCGGCCGTTATTATCGCCGTTGTTGTTATTTCCAGGCTCATTCCACGCCATTAGAAAGCTCCATCATTTGATATGACGTTATACTGTAGCAGTCTCTTTGGTAACGATAAAGTCACCTAAGAGCGCCCCTTCTCTTTTTTCAAGTTTAGACCAATCTATTTGTTGCATTCGGATATCTATCAACAAGTTACCATTTTCATCATACTCTTCCTGTTGAATACATTTCATCTCGAAGAATAAGCTGCGAATGCGACCCTGATGTTGATGTGGAATACACAACCGGAATTGAACCATCTGGCTAGCTAAACGCTCAGTTAAAGCTTCAAACAGTAGCTCAATACCTTCTCCTTCCATTGCAGAAACCCAAACAGCGCGAGGTGCGCCCTCTTCGTCTCTTTCAATTCGAGGTTTTTGGTCTTCCATGCAGTCAATTTTGTTCATGACTACAAGGGTTGGCACTTCATGAGCATCGATTTCTTCTAATACTTCATGAACAGCCTGAATGTTCTCACGAAAACGGTCATCACTGGCATCAACAACATGTAACAAAATGTCAGCTTCCTGCGTCTCTTGTAATGTTGCCTTGAACGCAGCGACCAAGTCGTGTGGTAGATGACGGATAAAACCTACGGTATCTGCGAGAATTGCAGGCCCGACATCTGCCAAATCAATCTTACGTAGTGTTGGGTCTAGGGTTGCAAACAGTTGGTCTGCCGCATAAACACCAGCACTTGTGATGCGATTGAAAAGTGTTGATTTCCCTGCGTTGGTATAACCAACCAAAGAAATTGTTGGGATTTCAGCTCGATTACGAGCACGTCGTCCTTGTTCACGCTGCTTAGCAACTTTCGCTAAACGACGTAGTATTGCCTTTATACGGTCACGCAACAAACGTCGATCGGTTTCCAGTTGAGTTTCACCTGGACCACGAAGACCAATACCACCTTTCTGCCTTTCAAGGTGAGTCCAACCACGAATCAATCGGGTAGAGATATGACGAAGCTGAGCGAGCTCAACTTGTAGCTTACCTTCATGAGTTCGCGCACGTTGTGCAAAAATATCTAAGATCAAACCCGTGCGATCAATCACACGACATTTACACAATTGCTCGAGGTTGCGCTCTTGGGCAGGAGAGAGGGAGTGGTTAAAAATCACAATTTCAGCACCGGTTAGCTGAACAGCTTGTGCGATTTCTAGGGCTTTACCTTCTCCAACGTAGTATTTAGGGAGTGGGGATTGTCGGCTACCAGTAATCACTTGTAGCGTTTCTACCCCCGCTGAGGAGACCAGCATTTCACATTCGCTTAGATCTTCCCATTCTCCCTCTTGCGTGAAGTTGATATGAACAAGTACGGCTCGCTCGCCGGATTCATAACGGTCAAACAAGCAACCAACTCCTTATTACAGCGCAAGCTGTACAAATTGAACGATTAATCTTCAGTCTTCTCTGGACGATCAGATGGCGTGCGTTGCTCGCCGCTGTGGTGACTAACTGCGCGAGCAGGTACCACAGTAGAAATCGCATGCTTGTAAACCATTTGGTTTACTGTGTTCTTCAATAAGATCACGAATTGATCGAAAGACTCGATCTGACCTTGCAGCTTAATGCCGTTAACAAGATAGATAGAGACTGGAATGCGCTCACGACGGAGTGCATTTAGGAATGGGTCTTGTAGCGATTGCCCCTTAGCCATTTTATTTTCCTTATTTGTATTTTGTTGTAATTATTTAGCTAGTGGTGCACAAAAAGGTGCGGCCTTTGCATCTGAGCTAAATGAATAAAAAAACTCCGTTGTTATTGAAAGGCTGTGATTTTTTAAAAGCCTCAATAACGGATCCTTTCCAGAGTATATTCACGCAAAAGCGATCACATTATACACAGCAATACTAATCAGATGCTATTGCATCTGAAAGAGTTTCTAACGCTTGATCAATGTTTTCGCTATCTAACCAAGTTAAATCATCCCAACTGCGCAACCAGGTGATTTGTCGCTTGGCCAACTGACGGGTTGCACAGACACCACGGAAAACCGCTTCGTCTAAATCACAATTACCGTCTAAATAATCCCACATCTGCCTATAACCAACGCATCGGATCGATGGCAGTTCAGGGTGAAGATCTTCTCTGGCGTACAACGCCTTCATTTCATCTTCAAACCCAGCTTCTATCATCTTCTCGAAACGCAGCTCAATGCGGCGATGGAGTTCAGTCCTTTCCTTGGGAGCTATTGCAAATTGTTTTACACGAAATGGCAGGCTATCGCCTTTCGTTTGAGTTAGCTCTGTTAATGTTTTACCCGAAATTCGGTAAACTTCCAATGCCCTTGAAAGCCTTTGTGGATCATTTGGGTGTATTCTTTCAGCGGATACGGGATCTATCTCTCTTAATTGATCGTGCAATGCCTGCCAACCTTGTTCGATAGATTCCGCTTCAATCTGCTTACGAATCTCTTGATCCGCGGCTGGTAATGGCGATAAACCTTCCAACAATGCTTTGTAGTACAGCATTGTGCCACCAACAAGTAACGGGATTTTGCCTTCCGCTACAATCTTATTCATTTCATTGATCGCATCACGACGAAAATCTGCCGCAGAATACGCTTCGCTTGGATCCAAAATATCAATCAAGCGATGAGGCGCGAGCTCAAGCTCTTCCGCATCCGGTTTAGCGGTACCAATATCCATGTCTTTGTAGATCAATGCCGAATCGACGCTGATGATCTCTACAGGGTATTTCTGACGTAAGCGGATAGCTAAATCTGTTTTTCCTGACGCCGTTGGGCCCATTAAAAACAACGCTAAAGGTAATTTTTCAGTCATGATATTTTGTATTTGCTTCTCTGTTTTAGCGCTTTTTAGCAAAGGGCTTTGTGTCGCGACGTATTCAGCTAAAAAGACAAAGGTCGTCGCGAAAAAATTAAACCGTAAACGCGGCTATAGTCGCTGAAAAGTCGATAGGATTAACAAACTCTGGATCATCTAATGGAAGTAGACCATGCCAAAGTTGTTCTAGTTCCCCAACTAGTTGAACCGCTTCAGATAAAGTGTAGTCGCTTTTTACTTGTGCGGTTTGAATCCCGATCCAGTTAACCAAAGCTGACAACATGTCATTAGGTTGCTTCACTGCACCCTGGGCATTTATTGAAGCCGCGTAAGATAACAGATCTGGGATCAAAATTTGTAAGTTTTGCTGCCTTAAAGGAGAAGGCACGCCCATCACCATTACCGCCTCGCTGTTTCGCGCCTTAAGCTCAATCCCCAGTAATGCCAGAGTTTGACTCAGCGCCTTAGCAACTTCGACAAGTTCACTACCCAGCTTAATCGATAAAGGCACCAATAGTGGTTGGCTTTTTAACGCACCACCTCGAGTATCAAGCTGACCAACAACACGCAATAACTCAGCCTTAGCCAAGGAAACCAGCACACTGCCGTTCTTATTGCCCATTACCAGATACTGACGTTCCACAATCGAGACCGCTTTGCCCAAGTCCGTTACAGGTGCTCTTGGCTTTAAATGAACAGGATTCTGTTGAGCAGGCTTAGCTTCTTTATTTTCTTTATTTTCTTTATTTTCTAAGTTGTCTCTGGTTTCTACTGGTGCCACATGCTCTTGAGAAGATGAAGGCTGTACAACTTGATCATCAAAATCAGGCGTTTTCAAAAGCTCTTTATAGGCTTTCACTTCTCGCTTAGAGGGCGCGGGTTCACCATGATGTTGGTGTGGCTCTTTCTCTTTTTTAGGTTCAGGTCGAGACTCTATCCACTCTTGGCGAGAGGAACCGGTAAAACTGCTGTCACTAGTAGCCGAGCTTCGGCCAGCAGATGAACTTGAGCTGGTTGATGAGCTTGGGCTAATTGATGAAACATAGTGTCGCCCACCATCATTAACGCTGTGTTGAGGCTTATCAAAAGCGTGCTCTGATTCTGCTTTTCTCGGGTAGGCAGGCGTTTGCTCAATAGCGTGTCGCACCCTATCCGAAACTTGGGTTTGATCCGAACTGCTAGGCATTACGCTTTCTGGCTCAGCGAAACTTGCAACACCATCAACTGCAGAGCTCGTACTATCTTGCTGATGATGAATCACTTCTGACTGATGAAAAGCCGACTGATTGATTGGTGCAGCATCGATCTGCTTGCTCTGCGCTAAACCATCGCTCAATGCTTGGTAAATAAAGTCATGCACAAGGCGCGCTTGATGAAAACGCACTTCATGTTTTGCAGGGTGGACATTCACGTCCACCTGATGTGGGTCGAGTTCAATGAACAACACATACGTCGCGAATTGGTCTGGACGCAGGCTGGTTTCGTAGCTTTGACGAATCGCATGGTTGATCAGCTTGTCACGCATCATACGACCATTCACATAGCAGTATTGCAGGTCGCTTTGCTGTCTGGCCCCTTCAGGTGTGGTGATCCAGCCATGAAGTTTTAAGCCTTGGTGCTCAAGTTCAATCTTAAGCATATGGCGAACAAAAGGATTGCCACATACCGCAGCGATGCGCTTTTCTGCTTGAACTTCTGTCTTGGCAGCGCGGTACTGACGAATCATCTTGCCGTTATGACGAAGGTTGATCGTCACATCAAAACGACTCAATGCGATGCGTTTAAGCAACTCATCAATATGGGTGAATTCAGTTTTCTCGGTGCGTAAGAATTTGCGGCGTGCTGGCGTATTAAAGAACAGGTCCAACACCTCAACCGAAGTGCCAATAGGATGCGCCGCAGGCTGCAGTTTCACCTGCATATCACGGCCTTCACTGTGTGCTGCCCAAGCTTGATCTTGAGTGGCAGGGCGTGACGTCATGGTTAAGCGCGCAACCGAGCTAATACTCGCCAGCGCTTCACCACGGAAACCGAGGCTGACGATCGCCTCTAGGTCATCAAGAGTGTGGATTTTGGAGGTAGCATGACGACTCAGTGCCAAGGCAAGCTCATCTTTTACGATGCCTTTACCATTGTCACGAACGCGGATCATCTTGGCGCCACCTTTCTCGATATCAATATCGATACGTGTCGCACCAGAATCCAAACTGTTCTCAACCAACTCTTTTACAACAGAAGCGGGTCTTTCTACCACCTCACCCGCTGCGATTTGGTTAGCTAACCGAGCTGGCAGTATTTTGATCGTCATATTTATAGCTACCTTACTGCCATTGATGGAAACGCTGCTACGTTTGCACTAGTTCTTATTTTTTATCATTGATATACCTGAAGCTGTTTAGCATTCCCAAGACTACTTGTGAGGAATAATCAACACTTGGCCGATAGCTAGACTGTCAGATCTTAGCTTATTCGCTTGGCGAATGCTGTTGACGCTCACGCCGTATTTCGAAGCTATCTTGCCAAGGTAATCACCTCTTGCAACTTTGTGTTTGCGCAGAGGAACATCTTTAACTTCAACCGTAATACGTAACTTTTGGCCTACTCTCACCGTCTCTGATTTCAAACGGTTCTCACGTTTAATATCAGCCACCGACACTTTATAGCGGCTGGCGATCTTACCTAGGTACTCTCCAGACTTAACCGTGTGAGTGATGGTCTTAGTTTTAACCGCACTGCTTGATGATGAAGTTGAAGCACTGCCTGGAATCTTAAGTACTTGACCAATTGCTAGGCTGCTCGATTTCAGATTGTTGAACTTCATCAACGTCTGTGTCGACGTACCATACTTGCTCGCAATCACAGACAAAGACTCACCACGAGAGACTTTATGTTGGCTCACGCTGCCCGTTGATGACGTTGCGTTAGACAAGATAATCCCTTCAGGCGGGTTAGCCTTCAAATACTTAACCACCGCTTTAGTCACTGCTCGTGCCAATTTATCTTGGTGCGAACGTTGGAAAAGAAGCTTCTCTTCCGTCGGATTCGAAATAAAACCTGTCTCTACCAGTACTGATGGGATCTGTGGTGAACGTAATACTGCTAAGCTGGTGTTAATCGGCTTGCTATTGTGCAGTTTCGCAACCTTACCCATTTCAGACAGAATTGCCGTTGCCAGTTTGTAGCCCTCTTTTTGAGAGTGGCTAAACTGCAAATCAAGCAGGGTTTGGTTTACGTTCTTATCATCAATATTGCTTGTGAACGCTGCACCGCTACCACCAAGCAATTCAGACTGTTTCTCTTTATTCTCAATCCAACGAGAGATCTCTGTATTTGCGCGTCGAGTGTTCAATACAAACACTGAACCACCTCTTGGTTGAGGCGTCGTAAAGGCGTCGGCGTGAATAGAGATCAACAGGTGAGCTTCATTCTCTCGAGCAATCGCAACACGTCGATTCAGGTTCACAAAGTAATCAGCATTACGAGTCATACGAGTTTTGATCCCCGGGACCGCATTCAGTTGAGCTGCTAACTTCTTAGAAATACTCAGAGTCGCGTCTTTTTCGTATTTACGCGTAGGACCAATCGAACCTGGGTCTTCACCACCGTGGCCAGGATCAATCACAATTAGAATGTCTTTCTGGCGCTTAACCTGATTAATGTTCTTACTTACCGTTGGCTTACTCGGTGTCGATGTCGCTTTACTTGCCGCACCATGAGGTAAGTCGATCACCAAACGGTGTCCATACTGACCACCTGGAGTCGGGCTCAGTTTGAATAATTCTGCTTTAGACGACTTCTTTAACTCAAAAACCAAGCGATAGGTGTTTTTGTCTGGCGGTGAGCTCTTACGAATCTTAGATAGAACAGGGCTGTCTTTCACCTCGACCGGTAACTTAGTCGCAAGACTGGTATTTTTTAAATCAACCACTAAGCGACTCGGGCTACTCAGGGTGAAATAGCTAAAGTCCGCTTCTGATTTTAAGTCGATAACCACACGAGTTTCTTCTGGAGAAGGCCAAACCCTTAAACTTTTCAGTGAGTTTGCAGAAACAAGTGAAGAAAACAGTATAGAAAAAACAGCAGCCATCATGGCCACTGTTGAAATAAGGCGTTTAGAAATCAACATAACTCCAACTGACTAAGTAAGCGCTGTCCGTATTCACTATTAGCGGTTAAAGAAACAACACGGTGATCGTCTTGGTAACGAATATCAATATCCAAATCGGCTTCTGGTAGCATCCCATAACCTTTCTCAGGCCACTCAACCAAACAGATAGCATCCGGCGTAAAATAGTCACGAATTCCCATAAACTCTAACTCTTCAGGATCTGCTAGGCGATAAAGGTCAAAGTGGTACACCTGCCAATCTGCAAGTTGATAAGGTTCAACTAGAGTATACGTTGGGCTTTTTACATTTCCTTGATGGCCAAGTGCTTTTACAAAGCCACGACTGAAAGTCGTTTTACCTGCGCCAAGATCACCATGCAGATAAATAGTCGTCTGCTGTGAGCAAAGATTAGAAAGCTCCGTTCCTAATTGAATCGTTGCTTGTTCATCTTTCAAAGTAAATTGTTTCGTGCTCATGAATACGTTCTCTAAAAATCGATCGTTGACTATATAAAAATCAAAAGAACAAGAATAGTAAACCGTGATGCTTTTGGGAGACAAGCACTCAAGTGTAAGTTCTATGAAAAATACTGATCAAAACGCGTCTGTTCTGGTCAACACCACTAAGATCCGTTAAGATCCGCCCCCATTTTTGCCGAACCTAATTTTAATTAGCCTTATCTCTAATTGTAAAACAGAGAAAATAAGAAATAAGCCATGAATCTAGACCATCTTGCTGAAAAAATTAAAATCTGGGGAAAAGAGCTGGGCTTTCAAAAAGTTGGCATCTGCGATGTTGATTTAAGTGAACACGAAGACCCTCTTCAAGCATGGCTAGATGCAGGCAACCACGGCGAAATGGATTGGATGGCTCGACATGGGATGATGCGTGCACGTCCTGATGAACTTCACCCAGGCACAATTCGAGTGATCAGCGCTCGAATGAACTACCTACCACCAGAAGCTCAGTTCGCCTCTAACCTAAGCGATACCACTCAAGGCTACATCAGCCGCTATTCTTTAGGCCGCGACTATCACAAATTGTTCCGTAACCAGTTGAAAAAGCTAGGACAAAGAATTGAAAAAGAGGTCGAGGGTTTAGACTCACGCCCTTTCGTCGATTCAGCGCCCATTTTGGAAAGACCACTCGCTCAAAAAGCAGGGTTGGGCTGGACAGGTAAACACTCATTAATTCTTGATAAAGACGCTGGCTCTTGGTTCTTTCTAGGGGAGCTGTTAGTTAACATCCCTCTTCCCACGGATGAACCCAGTGTTGATGAGTGCGGCAAATGCACCGCATGTATCACTTCTTGCCCAACGGGTGCCATTATTGCTGATGGCGTAGTGGATGCTCGCAAATGTATCTCGTACTTAACCATTGAATATGATGGTGTGATCCCTGAAGAGTATAGAGATGCCATTGGTAACCGTATCTACGGTTGCGATGATTGTCAGTTAGTTTGCCCGTGGAATCGTCATGCCGAACTCACAGAGCAAACAGACTTTCACCGCAGAGAAGATTTCCAAGAAGCCGATCTGGTTTCACTTTCAAGTTGGGACGAAGCAACCTTCCTAAAGAAAATGGAAGGCTCAGCAATCAGACGTATCGGCCACACCCAGTGGTTACGCAATATCTTTGTTGCGATGGGCAATGCACCATTTCAACAACGCATTATTGAAACCCTGGAGTCTCATCAAGGCAAAAACGAAATGCTTGATGTGCATATTGAGTGGGCTTTGAATAAACAACTACAGCAGTTACCCAACGCTAGCAGTGTGCAAGAAGATAGCTCTACGCAGAAAAATAGCTGTGTGCAAAAAAGTAACAGCAAAATCTCCACCAAAAAGCACCGGCTGATACGCATCGTTGAGAAAGGACTACCAAGAGACGCCTAGCCCTTTTGGTATCAACGATTGACAGCGACACCCACAACGATAGTCCAATATTTAAGACAACTCGTTGCACATAATTTTAGAACAATGTTTGACCTTGTTCTCAATTCTAACAATGTGGAAAAAATTCAGAACTCTCGTAAACTTCCGACACCCGAGCAAAGTTAAACACAGTACCGATAAATGATTAAGATCAAAAAACAACAAGTTAACGATCTTTTATTAAATCCAAGATAGGCATCCAACTTGATAAAAAACAACAAGTTACGATCGCTGCAATTCATCTAATATATTGAAAACAAGAAAGATCTTTTAGGGATATGTAAAGAATTAAGACTGAAATAACTTTATCAACCAAGTTATCCACACCTAACATTTTGTGGATAAGTCTGTTTATAGATGTGAAAAACCTCAAGTATCTACTTCAGAGACCTGATGTTTACTAGCATTCCAGTTGCTAAGAAAAATTTAAGACAAAAAAATATCCACCATGATGGAGGATTATTTGCTTTTTGGGGGGATTATGCTTCGCAGCATTAAAGAAAGAGCGTGACCTTTGTGGTCGCCTTTAAACACAGAGGTTTAAAGTACTTATTAGCTTTTTTAGAAGAAAGCTGGAGCGATACATCGGGTTC
>NZ_JBFRMS010000055.1:0-71438 GCF_041470505.1 Vibrio sp. 10N.261.55.C5 | reverse complement strand
TTTAACCAGCCAATATTGCCCGTCGATGGAAGCTGCATTTTGCAAAGAAAACGGCCAATGTGACCCCCACCATGACTTACCTCGGTCGATACCTAAAGCGGCCGCCCATATCAGCGTCTAGGTTACGACATGATTTCCAGGGAGGCTTAGTGACGTTTGATTATCTTAATCATAGGAATGGTCGGACTGAATCCCTCATTTTGAGTCCAGAAGCACTGATAGAGCGCATGATTGAGCATATACCAGATAAGCACTTCAAAATGATTCGATACTTTGGTTTTCTATCGAACCGACGTCGTGGTGAGATGCACCCTAAGGTCTACGATGCCTTAGGTATCGCCCCTAAAGACTCACCAGAAATGCCCGGTTACGCCGCCATGCTGAAAGGGTATGTGAAGGTTGACCCGTTTGAGTGCATTCTTTGTGGGCACCGTTTAACGTTTCTTCGCTTTAGGGCTGGAGAGGGGCTGTCAGAGCTGGTCCATCATGCTCTGATTCAATCCCAAATCAGGTCAATTTAGGTTTTTCGTAGGATGAGTGTATCTGAAATAGCGAAAACAGTGTGAAAGTGTTCAATTAACACTCGACTTTAAATTGTAGTGTAGGAGTTAGGTCAGTCACACATTTATTTTGACATGAGTTAAGCCACAATAGTTCAAGGTAAGGAATGATTCAGATTCCTTACCTTGAACCTTAATAGCTTCACGAACGTTCAACCCTTTCAAGTCGTCCACATCACCTAATTGTTCAGGGCTTTGACCACGACTGAACATTTTCAAATGATTCAAACGCTGCGTCATTGCTAAGCGTCGAGATGATAAGGTAGGTGTATTCACCGCACCTTCTGACTGACGCATCATTTTAAGTTGCTGACGGAGCGGCGTGTTTGTGGTGTTACCAAATAACTGTGTCATGTAAAATTCCTCCACTTAACATTCCGAAGTACCGATCCAATGACCGTCTGAATCAAAAGCATCCCATTGTTCACTATTGATAATGGTCTCGTTTTCATCCACCGAATCTGCAGTTCCTTCCCAAAATGGATTCACACCCACAGGCTCATTGTTAGTAAGTTGATTGTGGTAGACCCTAACCAGTGAATGTTTAAGTACCGCACCGAAAAACTTATTCGGATGAACATGATCGGTTTGCACCACAAACTGCATAACCACATCTTTACTCATGTTCCAGACGTTCGTTTTTAGGTACTCAAAAGACGCTTCATCATTTAATCCCTCCCGCTGTGCTAGAACCTGCTTAGAATTGCAATCAATGAGTTGAATGAAACCGGTTTGCCCTTCGCACAAAGAGATATCATTTTTTGGTGAGCTTTCGCGTGCCAACGACGAAACGTTGGTCGCTGAATTTAATGTAGAGAGAGTTGGGGTTGAATTTCGTTGTGCCATAGGGAGTTTCCTTTTTGTTTGAGGATCACTTTTATGGAGCCGCTTGGCTGTCCATTCCTCAAACATGGTTCTTCTCTGCAGGGGCGCGTAGCGTTCATTTACCCTTGTAGATAAGGTTCTGATTTGAGGAGGGTTAACAGCCTGCGAGCGCCATCAAATGATGGCGAGTCGAAAGGAAAATCGGCACATAAGAAAACAAGCCCTTACTCGACCTTAATTAAAGTCAGTGAAAGGCAATTAGGAGGCACGACGAAGCGCAGCTACGTAGTAGCGGAGGCGTTCAGGATTGCAGCGATATCCTTTTAACTAGGGCTGTAGAGAGGCACATTCTGGGGCGGCACGCAGTGACTCACCAGGGTGATGTCACTCTTAGGCCATAGATGAAAGATACAAGCAAAAAGCCTTGCCCGAAGGGTAACCCCAAAGCAAGGCTCAATTGTTCTAGGTGGAGGCTAACTCATCGACCTTAATCAACTGTTATAATTAACCTATGCCATAACGAACATTATTTGGTAGAGCACACGTGCTTGTCCAATTTTGCATGCAAAAGTCACAATGCGAAATTGAAAGTCACTCTCCACGCGTCCAATGAGCTTTGAGTTAGGCCTAACAGAAATATTCTCATATTTTCTAAATTAATCATGAGCAATTTTGCATGCAAAATCGAGTGTCGATTTAACGCCCTTTGAGTTTGATAGAAAAGAACGTTAAAAGAAGTAAGGAAGGGATACCGATCAAATCAATCTTGAACAATCTTAAATTCAGATCGTTTAACTTTTGCATCAATGGCCCGATTATATTTTTCAAGACGCTCTATTTGCCCCTTGTATCTTTCATCGACTGTACCTACAAAAGCCGCATCGAGCTTTGAAGTCAGATCAGCTAGTCTCGCTTCAGGTTCATTTATTAACTCTCCAGAATACGTCCAGGCACCGAGAACCCAAGTAATCACACGTTCTTCTAGCTCTCGTTTAAGAATATCAACATTGTAATCTCTCATTCGTCGAAAATGCTCTTCATCAGGAGTTACCACACCACTGGAATCCTCAACATCTAAATCGTTGAAACTAAGCGTGTAACCAGTTCGTAGGTCATTCAACATACATAATAGGTAGAAGTGATTTCTAGAAAAAGTCGTGAGCGGATACGAGCCTGAGCCTTTAATGTATGCAATAGAAAGCTTCTTAGCTAAAGCCTGTCTAGCGTCTTTAGCTCGTTTTCTTTGTTGCTCATCTCTAAGTCGTTTCTCTTTAAGGTGAGTGAACTTATGTTTGACACTATCCAAGGCTTCTCTAGCTTTTTCGATAGCTTCAATTTCTTCATCACTAAACAGCGACTTAGTATTTCGGTCTCCTAAAAGCTCCTTGGCTAAACCATTACTTAAACGCGTGATAGCGGTTTGCTTTTTCTTGGCCTTATCTGAATCCCAATACTTAAATAGTTCTTCGTTCATAACTTAACTCCTAGAATATTTAATCAACCGAAAACACTTAACCCTTTGTCGGATATACGCCAATATATTTTGGCCGTGTTTCTTTGGTAGCTATCACCAATAACGACTTGGCCATCTTTATCTAACACTCGTCGCTCAATAAAACCCGCATCGAGTAGGAGATAGAGAACCTTATGAGAGTTACTAAGACTCGGCACATCGAGTAGCTGCTCTTTCAGTGAATTAGCCTCATAGAAAAAGGTTTCATCATCTAATTTCAATCGTTCGACCTTGTCATTATCCAAGTTGTGATAACAAAGGTTCATGATCGTTAAAAGCTGAAAACAAAGTGATTGTCTAGGTAATTGAGAAAGCTCATGTAAGTGCTTAATTCTTTGTTCATATGAAAAAATCATGACGGATTCTCTTGTTTGTTTTTTTGTGTCATTGACTGCATTGACGCGACCAATCTTCGCTCATTGATTCTTGGTTTGTGAGAAGTTTGGATTTAGTCTTCTCAAATAGCATACGCGCGCCAAGTTCTCAGTCTTCACGCTGTTCTTCTACATTATTTAAAAACGCCGCAACTAACGTTCAGTTATTCGTATTCGCCGGAGTTCTCATTTTGTGCTTGCTTTGCAAGTTCTAGCCACTCGCCTAATAACACTTTCCAACTTTCATTGATTGGGTAGTCATTCAAGAGAAGAAAGCGAGCTGTAATAGCTTTTTCAATATCAGTATTTGGCAACCAATCAAGCTCAATCAACAAGTCAAAGGAAGCTCTACAAGCCCATTGAGGAGCGCGACTTTCAATAACCCAAGATTTTATTACTTCACCTGGAGGGGGGGACCTATGAGCAACATATGACCGATCGACAGCTCTAGTCGTTATTTGTTCAATGGCTTGAGTAGCACTGCCTTCAGAATGTAATGAGTACAACTTAATTAGGTTGGCTCGATGAGCATTCACTACTTGAGCCAACTTTTTTTTATTAGTGGACATGCTCTATCGAGTGATACCCAATCACTGCAATATCTCTGGCTGGTACTGTCAATTTCCCTGGACTAGAATCGAGTACAATAACTATTTGGCCACTTTCGGCTTGGCCATTGAGATCAATGAAGCCTTGCTCACCCTCAAACGATATTCTTATTCCATTACTTTGTGGGGTAGGGGTAGCTCCTAGTACTTTAGTTTGAGTGACTTCATTTAAAGGCTCTTCATTCGTTACTTTTTGATGCTCAGGGGAGGGTTGTTCTTCATCTGCTTGTTTTGATTTAGCCTCTTTCTTAGAAGCCTTTAGATTTTTTACAAGCTCTTTAGCTTCTTTACGTGAGACAGGAGATTTAAGAAGTTTCTTGGTTTCTTCCTCGTTGAGTTCTCCTGCAATACGTAGAGAGTTGACCGTATCAACATCACGGATAATGCCATTGTGATAAGCAAGTTCAATATAAGGAGGGCATTGAGCTGCCTTTCGAAAAGCGCTAATACGAGACTCAGATAAGCTCACAACATTAGCTAGATCTTTGTTCTCAACAATCCCTTGCTCTTCCATTAGCAGCTCTAAAGCGCGGCCTGTCTCAAAAGGAGTAAGATCGTTTCTATGAAGGTTTTCTGATAGTTGCGCTAACACTGTTCCCGCGTCACGCACCAAACATTCTACGTGAGTGATTTTATCACTCAGGTTGGCCGCTCTCCAACGACACTCACCCACTTGTATTTTGTAGCCACGAATATCTTTATGAGTCACTACGATGGGTTGAAGCTGTCCAATATCGTCCATATTTTTAGACAGATCGGCAATGTACTCTTCATCAAAGAATTTACGTACTTGTTCAGATGAATAGATATCCTCTTTAGGGATCAGAACAACGCTCTCGCCAGGTTTTACCTCGTTGATTTCTTCATTGAGCAACGATTTTGACTTGTTTTTCATCAAAGATTTAAAGTCTTTTTTACTACTCATGATAACGCCTCCGCTTTCAACTCAAACTCTTGCATCAAAGCATTGATATTGATGTATTCAGCTTTTTTAGCGTCGTACTCTATAATGCTTTGCTTAAACGCTGAGGCTTCTGAAACTCTAGTTGTATGGATCACCTGAGTCTTGAATACCAGGTCGCCATAATCCTCAGACAACTTGGTAGCGAAGTAATCTTGCAGTTGAGTAGGGACTTTTTTCACCATGTTTAGGTACATACCTAATACAGATACATCCAAACCATAAGTGCTTTTGATACGCGCTACAGATTTAAGGATTTTCGATACACCTTGAAAACTGTCTTCTTCTGCTGTGGTAGGAATCAACAGACCATCACACGCGATAAGGGCCGAGTATTGCAGGTTTCCAACAGAAGGGGCGGTGTCGATAAATACGTAATCGTATTGTTCAGCCAGTTTATTTATGTTTTGAGCAAAGAAACCAATTTCATCATTTGTACAGTTGTTAAGACTGCTGATGTTGAAAGTAGCCCCAAAGATATGAAGATTTGAATTGAGTTCGACAGGCTCACCATAGAACTCTTCATCGAAGAATGAAATGACATTCGCCTCACCGACTTTTCGAGTGATAGAGGCGGGTTTCGCTTTGCTCTCGTCATTTTGGTCAAAATACTTATCCGTCAAATTACATTGCGGATCCATATCTACAACCAACACTTTTTTACTGCGCACATGAGAAAAGTAGTAAGCCAAGTTAACAACAGTAGTCGTCTTACCAACTCCACCTTTTTCATTACCGATCGCGACGACTTTACCCATTAGTATTACTCCTTTGAGACTGGCGTTAACGCCTGATTACAAGGTTAATACTAAGGATAAGCCATTAAAAAGTCAATAGGAAAAAACAAGATTTTGCATGCAAAATTGATCGGTCATAATTTACACACAATTTCAGGGGATAACTACCGAATAACTCATGAGATCTTTTATCAAATTCCAACTATCGTGATACGCCTCTCTAAGATGTTGACGCTACTTTTCTGATAAACTAAGGCTTCAGTTATCTAGATAGAATAAACTCATGAGTCGGAACCTTAAACACTATCAAGCCCTTGATGAACTTGTAACAAATTCACTTCTCGGACTGTATTGCACGATGAGTCAGCAAGGCGGATTTTGGACAACTAAAAGAAGAAACGAGCTGTTAGTAAAGTTCATCAAACCAAAAGTAAAGCGCCCTCAGTTTTCGACATGTAAAAATGAACTAAAGACAATGCTCAGTATTGGCCGCAGTGGAACAGGTAACCTTGAAGAAAAGCTATGGGATATCAATCGACTGAATTTCGAGTATCAAGCCAAATTTTCACAGGCTGACGAACTCTATATCATGTTAACGGAGTTATTTGAGCAGTATCAATTCCCATCGATGCTGGAAGATATAGAAAAAGAGATTGAACGAGACACTCTCTACATGAAAGAAAAAAGCGTAGAACAAGGATTTGATGAAGACAGCAATCAAATAAAGCCATTGGCCATGACAGTGAAAACCCATCGGTTGAAATTATTAATTAAAGCACTGCAAGCCAAAGGGATTTATCGCGTTGAAATTGTTAGTGAAGATAAAGACGAAGTCATTCACCTTTTACTGCATCGTGAGAGGTAAGGGGACACTACTAAGGAGAGTGATTACTTCTATAAACATTTTGCTCTTAGTTAATATGCTCACGAAAACAAGCACATCTAGTAAGAGCAGGGGGGCTCTAGTCTATTTTTTTTAACAATAATAATAGATACAGTAGGGTGGTGCTCTACAACTTTTATAACACCTCCACTGCTCCCATTTTCATGATCCCAATAGACTGTATCGCCTTTGCCTACTGGATTAGCAAAATACGCAATAGTCCCTTCTGAACGCTCTACATCTTCACTATCTTGGCTAACTATTATGAAATACTTAAATTTGTCAGTCATTATTGTTTTCGCTCACGTTAAATATTCCAAAAACAGTGATTAAAGCATCAACAAACTCACCGGCTTTAACTTCACCAAGAAAACACGGCTTGAAGGAATCTGTAACCATATATTTTTTCTTAGCAGGAACGTAGATCATCGAATCTGGATTAGCCGCTAAATAGTCTTGAAAGACCTTACTCACCTTTTGACGGCCTAAGCCCAAATGACGGTAAATATCTTTACTGGTAACGTGACCATTGAGCATTAGCTTTGCATCAATCAGTTTTAATACAGCATCATCAAGTAATGGACGTGACACGATTTTTCCTCGTCAAATAATCTCAAGCTCAATTCTACATTGGAACGATTTCGTAATGAGTCCATCAGATATAAAAAGTTTAAGACAAAGCAATACTCACTCTAGTATTATAACTCATTAAATCAAATGCTAAGAGGTAACTTGTGCATATTCAGGAAGGACATTGGGTTGTAAATATTCAAAATGAACAAGGAAGCATGGTTAGCTATGATTTAACACACCTTAAAGATAAGGGGTTTGTTATAGATGAATTCGAAACAGAGTCAAAGCATTTAATCAAACTCAATATAAACATTGTTCCCACAAACCACCTATACAGTCGCGCATTTGATCAAGACAAAGATAGCATTCAAGCATTAGATCAAACAGGCGAGCTTCTTAGAAGATATGAACACTACTCTAACAATTATAGAGCAGTAACCCAAGAAAGAACTCTCAGCAATGAATTGCGCGTTTTTTGCAATGACAAATACACAGAGAACCGAAGCTTTTTTCCTAGTTTTATCGACTTTCTAAAAAGCAATCTCCATAACATTTGTGTCTTACCTCATTCGAAGAAAGGAGATCACCGAAAAACACTTACAGGGCTTTTATCAGTAGAAAAAGATAAAAACTACATAGTACTTTTCACACTACATAAAACTAACAACAAAAACATCAATATGTTTTGTGAAACAGCATTCGTTGTTACAGATGATGATTTTCGTGCCAAAAAACTAATCACACCAGATGATACAAGTAAGCCGTTTCTAGTTTTGCTTAAAAATATTCTGTCTGGAAGAAAACCATTTGAAGGGAAAGCTAAAAAAGCAGCGAAGAAGAGTTACAAGAAGAAAAAGAAAGCAAAAATGAAGGCTAAAGATCAAGACGGCTCTTCATAACCGCTAGGTTAGAAGAGCCATTGATAAAGTTCCGTGATCCCTATTGAAAGAAATGAATCTTTGTTTATCCATGTCTTGCATGGCGCTACCATCTGAAATTATAAGATATGATGTATCACCATCTTATCCCTAATACAGTATATGCATAAGCTTACTAAGGCAGCGGGAGGTAGGGTATATATGGTAAGCTGTGCTTTCCAGTCAATCCGAACGATCCTACTCTTACTATCATCGATTCAATCAGTTCAAATCGATAATCAAAAGATAACCAAATATTACTTACATGTCAATAAAAAGACCCTGTAAATAATTCTGTGTAACTGATCTTGGTTACAAGTATTCAGTTAGTCGGTCTTCGAACATAATCATCAAGATCAGAAGGAGTCTTGATTGTAGTGGGTGAGTTGCTTTGGCCAATAGATAAGAGGGTTTGCAATACCTCAGATTATCCGTCAACTGCTAATTTAGTAAAGTCACTGACCACATTTATGTCCAGAGGTATACCAACGCGACTATCGCAGGCATTGTTTCGTCTACTAGACAAAAGCCTCTCAGGTTGAATTTTTACCCGTGGCACTTTCTAACTCGAAAGTGCCCCATTGCGCATTAGGAAGAGAGTTGAGCGCAAGTTCAAGCCCTGCTATTTGACTTACTTTTCCTCATGCCTAGAGATCCAACAACGTAGCTAAATTTTCTAGTCCACAACAGACTGACCTTCAATCACAGTTACGCACGAATATGTTGTTCAACTAGTTCTAGGCTGTTGAATAGTAGAGAACTAAAGGGAAGTTTTTGATTGATAATGAGCCTTGAATTTGACTTAATCTGAACCAATCAAGCCTATCGAATTACATAAAGTCACCTATTGCATAATCAAGTACCAGATACTCCCCCCTCTAGCATATTCTTGTTTAAATCTAAACCTTAGATGTATTTCAACATTACGCTTCTACAACCATGTTATGCATAACTGCTAACTCATTCACAATCTCTTGTGTGAATGAGTTCAGTGAGTCTGGATTTGACAAGAATTGCACATCTTTTGCGCCGAGGTTCCTAAAATTGATATTCTTTTTTGGATAGTCCCAGAACGTATTGTGTTCTTCAGCGTTATAGTTGTGGTCTCGCTTTGGTAGTTTTTTTCCTTTTATGATTTTTGTTTCGTCCTCGCAATAAATACCAAAATAGAGGTGATGATCCTGCTCTACGAATAGGTAGAAAGAGGGGAAGTCTTTTAATTCAATTTCTTGAATAATCCATTTTGAATTTCGTTTGGCTTGAACATAATTTTTTACGCAGGTTCTTGCGTCATGGCGGTGAGCAATTGAATCATTAGACAGCTCTCCAAATTGTGCAGCCATTTTTTGACCAAGCATTTCCCACATAGCTAACTGAGCATCAATAATAACTTCTTCGTAAGCTTGATTTAGTTCAGTAATAGATAGTAAGTTATCGTCCGTTAAAAGAAACTTTTTAAGCTGTTCCACATGTTCCATATTATCAACTCGATTAGTCAGATTGTTTATAAGAGAAGTATACTGAATTAAGGCTTCACGAAGTGGTGCGTTACGCACTGCTAATTCAGTACATCGACCTATCCAGCCATATATATCTTCACGATAGCTCAGATTACCTACTTCTTTCTTCAGCTTCCCAATACTCTCGGGGCTTGGTTTTTTACCATCGAGAGTCAGATAAAACAGATGGATGTCTTTATACCCTTCGCTACGCATGGTTTGATAATATCGCTGGAGCTGTTTGTCCTGATCACTAGCGTAGATTTTGTTCTCTATGATCACTGCCGTATCATGAGAACGAATTAAAATATCGATGTTCTTATATTCACAATCAACTTTAATATCGCCAGTGATGTTTATGGATTGGCGTTGCAGAAAGTCCGCAAGGAATACTTTTCCATGATTGTGGCTTCCTTTTGGGTTGAGGATATCTGCTAGAAAGCGAGAATGGAGTCGAACTTCATCTGAATCTGATCTCAATACACTAAATAAATTATACTGCGGTTTCTCTGTGTATTTATTTCTTAATAGTTTTAGATAATCGAAAAACTGCTGGTTGACCATAACGTACCTCTATATGCAATAGCGATAGAGTTTATTCGATCGAAATAACCAAAATCGTGACATCACTATCAGAATAGAATGAAATCTCTAACTGTGAGTCAACATGCCGCCGCTGACTCGGATTTGTCCATAAACCTCTCAGCGCGATCATCGCTAACAAATTTTTGCCCCAAAGCTTCTCAGAACTGATAGAAACCAGATTATCCTCACTTCATTAGTGCATAATAAAAACCACTTACAACTGCATATCTATGCAAGTCTTATCTCAGAGCTTCTCCTAACGTACTAATCAGAGTCTTTACTTCGGGTAAGTAACGATCTTCGTGATGTGTTACTAGCCATTGGTCATGCCCCAGTTCATCAATAATGTTTCCTATGCGATGAAGTTGACGTTGTGCGTCTCCAATAAAAGTCGGGAGAAGTGCAATACCTTTATTCTGAAGAGCTAGATCAAGGCTATTTCGTGGTTCACTAACTTCACAAATCGAGTTGTAACCTACAAAACGATCGAGCCAACGACCTGAAGGGGTATCTGATAATACCTTTATCCATATTTCAGGGGAATCTTTAGTTGAATAAGGAGCAAACTCAACTCGTTTCAGTTTACGGCAAACTAAGGATTCATCTGTAGGTCTGATATTCCGAATACCTATGACGACCTCTCTATGGGATATATTCAATATTTTTTCTGTAGAGATAAAGCGTATAAGAATTTTATCTAGAGTAGCTGAAAACTGGTTTATATTTTGTATCAAAAATAACGTAGTCCATGTGCCCGCAGAGATTTTTACTAAAGGTCTATTGTCTTGTGAACACACTCCTGTAATTGTTGTTATTTGTGACTCCAACGCTGTTAGTTCTTTTAGCAACTTTTCTCCAGCAGCAAGCAACTCATATCCCCGATCATGGCGAAAAAATAACTCTTTCCCCAGAGTTTTTTCGAGTGCGTGCATTCTGCGACCAAGTGTAGCGGGGCTGCGTTGACTTGATTTTGCGGCTGCGGATAGACCTCCTTCCTTAGCAACGTAAATAAATAGTTGTAGATCACTCCAGTTTAAATCCATTTCACTCATGAAAAGACCTTTGCATATCGTTTTATTGCTGAAAGTCTATTGTCCTGTAATGTTTAGAACATAGAAAGGGCATACTGATCTTTTTGCCTTAAAAAATACATGTAACTAACTGCTAAGAGGTGCGAATAATGAATGTAGGACTTGGAACTGCAGGCTTTGGGACATCAATATCTGAATCACAAGCTCATGAAATCATGGATACCTTTATTGAAAACGGTGGAACCATAATCGACACTGCTAACAATTATGCATTTTGGGCAGGAAGAGGCGGAGAAAGTGAAAGAGTTATTGGTAACTGGCTTAGAACTAAAGAAAGGAAACAAATCGAAATTCATACAAAAATTGGCGCACAACCCCTTGATGGTAGGAACTTTGATAGAGCAGAAGGCTTGAGCAAAGTAGCTATAGACAGAGCAGTGCAAGCATGTCTTGACCGTTTATCGACAGATTACATTGATGTTCTGTATGCCCACATTGATGATATATCGACACCTTTATTGGAAACATGGTCTGCACTTAGTTCCTTGATTAACGATGGTGTAGTTAAGCGACTTGGAATTTCTAATTTTTCCTTACCCCGAATCAAAGAACTGCAGGACGTCATTAGTGCTCATGATTTAACGCCTATTAGCTATGCACAGTATCGTCACACAGTAATTGAACCGCTAAAAGGAGTCGACTTGGGAGTACAAATTTGTCTTGATACCGAGATCATCAGTGCACTAAGAGAAAGGAACCCAAACATCAACCTGGTCGCTTACTCACCACTACTAGATGGATCCTTCGAGTTTGATGGAGCTTTACCTAATAACTACGACAGCGAAGCTAACAAACACATTGTGAAGAAAACTAGAGAAGAAGCTCGCTGTTATGGGGTAAGCCCATCAGCATTGGTACTAAAAAAGATTTCAGATGAAGGAATAATGCCTTTGACAATGACGGGTAAGGCCGAGCGGCTATTAGGTAATATGCAACTTTTCCAAGACGAAAATTAGTTTAGAACTCGGAGAGCAGATTACTCATAACAGCTGCTATTACAGATAACATGTAATAGTGATGCTACATCTTGCTAAAGATCATTTTGTTGCGAATCTAACAAGAGCGTTCTATGGTGGAAACTTTTGTCTAATCCCTGTCATCCCAACCACCACTGAGAACGGTGGTCTATGACTTTTTGCGATACAAAAAGTTATCTGAAAGCGGGACTGTAGAGCTTTTACGTTAAGTTGGTTTTGTCCAAAAATGAGTTTCAGAAGCATCGTTTAATCAAGCCAGGTGAGTGCCTTATCAAACCCCTCTGGCGTTATATTGATGTACCAATCTAGATCCACTTTTTTGCGCATAACCAGTCCACACTCTTCAAGAGCTTTACATGAAACTCGGAAGTTGTTCGGGTGAATATCTCTCCCAAGCACTTGATTGACGGCCTAGGTTGATGACGGTTGACTTACCTTCTTTTACTCCTTTGATGAACGCCTTGGCCAAACATCTTAAGACCTCTTTTTGAACCTGGCTCATTCTTGCTCTTTTCATTCTCTCTGCCTCTTAATCATTGCAACAATAATTAAATTAAAATTCTGAAAATTTATTTATTTCATCAAGGGATAGGTTCGTGCTGGCTGCTATATGCTTGCATGTAGAGTCAGTATGAAGCCGACAGAGCGAAGCAACGTCAGTCAGCTCTTTACTCATTTAAAGAACAGCTTTGTTCGCGATTCTAAAGAGAGATATTTTTTCCTAGAACCTTATAGACCGTAGTCCTACTGCACTCTAACTCTTTACTGATCGCATGCTTGTTCATTCCTTGGCTTGCAAGCTCTTGAATACGTGTATGAAGCGTCTTATTAGGAAATCGGCCAAGATGCCTCCCCTCAGAGCGAGCACGCTCTCTGCCTTCATTACAACGCTGTAATATTCGTTTTCTTTCCATTTCAGCAAACGCCGATATGGTCGTATAAATGACTCTACCTACATCGCTATTGATATCTAAATCCCCCAAATCATGAAACACCAAACCCGCTTTCTTTTGCGCTAGCTGATCGGCAATTTGCAAAGCATCAATGGTATTTCGAGCAATGCGGTCGACTTTGGTAACATGAATAACATCTCCCTCCCTTGCAAAATCCAGCAACAGGTTAAGCTGTTCTCTATCAGAGGATTTACCGCTCGCTTGCTCTTGGTAAATTTTGTCACAACCAAGACGTTTAAGTTGTTCAAGTTGAACATCGAGCGTTTGGTCTTGGGTGCTAACACGAGCATAACCAATTTTCATAAAATGGCCTAAAAGTGAACTTAAAGATATTGATACACAAGTGTACATGTTCACTTTAAATTATAAAGACTAACTGAACAGTTATTAGATGATTGTGAGCAATGTCCATAAAGTTACACCTTCATGGACAGTCACTAAAATTAAGTAGAGACTCAAAAATTAATCATTGCAGCAATGAATAACCAAAAGTATGGAAAGAGGTTTAACTTGGTTGAAGAACACTTTGAAAAGCAAAATGTCGCTTAGCTAAGTGTCCAGTCTGACTGGAGCGATCATTAGGGGGAATGGTTAGGATTAAACAAATGTTTATGACTCTACGAGCCTCTGCAATAGCTTCTCTAGCGCAGCTCAGAGCCCAATGATCTCTTGCTAATCTGACTAAGCCAAAGCTAACTGGTCAAAATCTATAGTTTTAACGGCCTTGAGGTTAGTAGTCTGCTTTGCTTTCCATAAATCATACTGGTGTTGCATCGCTAACCAACTCTCAGGAGTTCCGCCCAGTACAACCTGTAGCTTTAGTGCCATCTCAGGGCTGATAGAGCTTTGGCCTTTCACGATGCGGTTGAAAGTAGATGGGCTTACACCCAAGTTCTTGGCTACGGCTCTAGAACTAAGGTTAAACGGTTCAAGGTACACATCGTGGATTAGTTCGCCCGGATGTGGAGGGTTGTGCATAATCATTAGTGGTAGTCCCTATAGTCGAGTATAAAAGCGTTTCCATTTCTAAACTGAAACGTAACGCGCCAGTTGCCGTTAACATCAATAGCCCAAACATCATCTTTCTTTGGGTTTAGCTGATGTAGTCTCCAGCCAGGTTTATTGATATCAGCGATAACAATTGCGGTATTGATTACAGCTAACTGTAACCTTAGCTTTTTGATATGTTTGGCTTGGATACCCGCAGCAGTCCCTTTAACAAAGAACTTTTCCAGACCTGTATGCTTAAATGATTTTATCATGTAGATACTATAGCGTGTTGCGCTTCACGCTACAATCTTGGTAAAGACATTTTAGCTCTCATCTGTTCTTTTAGCCAGTTTTGCTATACCCGTGATCATTGGAGGTGGGGTAGAGAGGGAATTAGTAAATTATCCTACGCTAAGCAAAAGTTCCCTGATTGCATTTACCTATTGCCATTCATTTTGGTTTCGCAATATGTTTTTGCAACGCTGAAAGCCCAACGATGGGCTAAAAACTACCAAGCATTAGGTCCAAAAGAAAGACTGGCAGTGTTGGCCGCAGTGCAAAAGTTAGGGGAAAACAGGCAAAGCACAAGATGCGGTGTAACCGGTGTGCGTAAAAGCCCTAGATCTAATGGTGGTAAACTTTCGCTTAATCATTGGTAAGTTTTGCCAAAAGTTTACCAGCGATCGACACAACAAAGATTTTTGATCAATAAAGAAAGCGGTAGGTGTAATCGATATAACCCAACTTTCATCGTTGCCTTTACATTCCAACGAGCCAAAATATTGATCTGATATGAATAAGGCTTCTTGAATATTTTTTAGGCTTAGCTGCGGCTTACAGATAGGAAAGCATGAACATTAGCAGGTTAGGCTACACCACTATTTTTAATGACTTAAGAATTAGAAACAGTCTGCGCTACACCCAAGTAGTGCTTAAAATGGCTTTTTGAAGCGTAAATAACTATAGCAGTCTTTGTTACGCCTAGTGTAATAGCTATATTCACAAATAAGGCAGCGATATTTTAACTAAATAATTTCAATAACTTAAAATTAAAAAGTAAATCACTACAAAAATAAAATGCAGTTTGCACTACACCAAGAGGTAGAAACAATGAGTTGTATAGCACTAAATACAGTTGAGGCTACACCTTTCTATCAATATATAGACAGAAAAAACAGTAATGGCTACACCTTTAGAAGAATGAAAGCGGAAAGAAGCAGTTTGGGATACACCATTTAAGAAGATTGCCTGTGCACAGTATGCGTTACACGATTTTCCAACCCAAAACTACAGTAATGGATACACCTGACATAGCGATCCCAAACGTGCAGTTATGGTTACACCACAATAGTAATTGGCAATTGGAAGCTGGCTACTTTATTTCGGGTAAAGCTTTATTTCGCTTGGTGATTTTATAAGCCCATTCACCATGCCACGTCGTTTCCTGCCCATGTAAGTAACCAATTGATTCTAGTCTCTTAATTGCCGATTTAATCGATCTATTAGCCTCCTTATTGCTCATATTCAAAGCAAGACGATCTCTCATGCGACTTAAAGATACAGGGAAAGGGTCTTCGGGTAGGCAAGCAAAAAACAAATATAAGCATTGGGCTGTTTCAGCTCTTGGGATAGACGAAAGGGTGCGCATACTAATTAAGATTTGACGATCAATACGATACAGCTCCCACAGGTCAGGATCTCCTTCCAGGATGATAATATCGGTATCCATATTATAAACAAATTTCTTAAGCAACGAGGTTGATGTCGCTTTAGAGCCATCTTTCGTAGCCATACTTATCTTTTGACTCTGAATACGCTCTAGTGACTCTTTGATACGCTTACGAAACTTCGTGTTTAACATCTGCGTACTGAATCCACAAAACTTTGTAAATTCAGAGAGCTTCATTGTTATCCTGTCGGAATCATAACCATACTTTGAAAAAGCAAAGACAACCCCACACCAAACTTTGAAGTCTGTTCGTACATTGAGTCTTTCACCTTTGAGAGATGCGTATTCGTATCCTTCACGTTTGTACAGGGATATATCTCTAAACTCGTCGCTTACATTATGCTTTACAACAGTAAGATCATCACTTTTATTACTGTTCTTAGCAATTGGCGTAAATAAGGCTGTACGGATTAATATATTGGGCTGGATAGTATGTGTATCAGATATTACCAGACCATCACTAATCACCGATAAGAGTTTGTTTTCCATAGATAATATCCAAATTTAGTTACTAACATACTTTGCAGTTCATGCTACACCATACACAGTCTATGATACACCGTCTACAGTTTAGGCTACACCAGATGCAGTTTATGATACACCTATCACGGTTTAGGCTACACCCTGATCATGCATAAAGCCAATACTGACAAGGCTTTGAGGCGATCAAGGATCAATTTGGATCTATTAGGTTCATATTAGGTTCATATTAGGATAATTAGGACTGTGGATAAGTGGATAACTATCCAAATCCTTTATACTAAATTACTGACGGGGAACGCTTTTGGCGTTCCTGTGTCTGATTTGGGCGATGGACAACTATTCGCTCGTACCTCACGAAAGTTGACCACACACAAATCTGAAATAAATAACTCAACACATGATCTGAGAAAGATCTTTAAGCTTTGTTGTATATTGAGGCGATAAAAAGTTACGATTCATCTGCCAATGTTATGTTGTTCCTTGGGAGAAATGACGATATCGACTTCTGAAAATACTTCAGACAAAGCTCATCCACAACCTGAAAGTCCATGGTGATCTTCTCTGTCAGAGCCTCGGCGTGGATAATATTTTTCCCCTTAATCAAAAACTGGATCTGAAATTTGAATAAGGATTTTTCCTTCGCTTTCAAGCACACTTTGTACTTCTTGGAAATTCCAATCATCACCAGAAATTAAATCCGCATCAAAAGGAACCGTGGCATCAATGCTTTCAAGACGCTCTAATAGCCCTTTAACATTAGAGTATCCCCCTTCCTCTTTTGCTTCTTGGAGGAAGGTTTTTGGCGGTTCATGGTAGACTTTACCAACTGGTAGTGCACCATACTTTTTATATTGAATCTTGACTTGTAATGTTGGTGATGCCTTTCTTAGCAATTCCAAAATCTGACTTGTTTTCATGCGACAACTTTCCCTCTAGTTGGTGTCTTCACGCATAATGCGATAGTTAACGACTGCAATGTATGCACCGAATGGAATTAAACAGATCCCTAACACTGCGAAGTAATCCCACATTAAGCCACTGTTTAAGTAGCCTAATAATGAATCAAAGCAGAGGTCTAGCCCCAACCACTAAAGAAAGCCGCTATTCTCGCTGATGTGTTGACGTCTAAAACTATCATGGTCAGCGCAATTCCAAAGCCGAACAAAGACAAAATAAGGGACATCAAACATTGCATTTTTTGGTGTGATTGAAGCATCTATTTTCCCCATTACAGCTTCACACATGTAAATCTACAAGACGTAGAACCCTGATCATCAAATTCAAATATGTAGCCTTTAACACCGTCATCATTAGTATTCTCGCCAAACCTACAGCTACCTATTGCTTTAACACTTACACCTGTTAGATAGCAAATAGAGAAATCCTTATCGAACTCTTTCTTGGGGATAAAAGCATTACATCCGGAGAAAAATTTTCCGCGCCAATGTTCGCCAGAAAAAACAACTGGATTGTCTTTTAGCGCATAACCTACTTGTTTAACCGAACAATCAGATTCATCGGTAAATACTTCTGTCAATTGAGATGCGAGCGTAGGGCTTGCCAATAAAGCTATTAGTAAAAGTGCTTTTTTCATGTAATCCTCTTGATTAATAATTACAACGATACAGGGCTGAATCTCCCTTGTTTTTCGATTGTTGCTGTATGATGGTATTAATCGGTTATGGTCTTGGTAGTCGTAGCTAAACCAAGACAACAACATATAACGCACAACTGTTCATTAGATGAGTAGTACAAAGGTCTGTGAGCGATGGATATTCTTTCTCTACATTAATATTATTCCCACTCTTGTGGCCAATCCCCAAATGCATTGTAGGGTTCTGCGGTTTAACTGAAATTGCGATTTTCATGTTACGGTTGTTTTGCAAGTGACCGACCGCCGCATTTAGTTCGGGAACATACTGAGCCATACCCACCGACACCTCACGTTGCTTGAGTGAAAAATAGGGAGTGTCATATCCACCCTTTTCTCTTCTAGTAACCCATAAGGTATTCAGGCTAACAGTGTAAGAATAGAAACGCATTGAACTAATAATAATTTATGTTCCCTGAGCTTGAATTACCCTCTGACGCAGATAAATCGAAACGCTAACCTTAATCTTAACGTTCAGGGGCCCATTCATTTTGTAAAGCCGCAAATACAAACCGTGACCATTTTTATGAATGTAAGAAGGACACCCTCTCACAGGGCGATACTGCTCTAATTACGCCGCAATATGAACAGCACAAAACCCTAGTCCTGCTAAGCCATACCATCCGGATGTAGGTGGACGTTAAGTGAGGATATGATGAAAGGGATCCACATGACTTAGCGTTGAATCGAAGAAGGTACCTGTCGTATGACAAAAGAAAGGTATCGCGTTCGGCTTTTGCTTGTTCTTAAATATTTATTTTTTTATTCATATTGGTATTCATGTTCATACGTAGTGTTCATAAGCGCAGCCCCTTATTGAGCACTATTGTAGCGATTCTTTTTACCCTCCCTTTCTTGCACTGCTTTTCTCATGAAAAACAGTGAATAGAAAAATCCTTTCCGAATAAGGCCAAGCGTGCAAGTTAACCCTAAACAACCCGGTGATTAAAACAAGAAAAATGAGAGATAAAGCAGGGTAGGATACGGTTCAGACGTACGGATCCCTCCGCTTTCGCGGAGACAAAAATCTCCCTTTAACTAGGGGCAAGGTCGGGTTGATACTCACTAAAGAAGGCGGAGGTTGCTTGAGCGTACGTGTTTAATGTTGACGCATTGAAGATCTCTTGTATCCCTGACGCGATCTTACGAAAAGACAGCCACTGAAAGCTCAGTCCTTTCTTTGTCTGACGCTTCCGTGTCGCGAGGATCAATTCGCTGATGTTGGCGTAACGCACGACTTTTAAGTCATTAAAGAAGCGAGGGGTAAACTGTTTGTATGCAGGTGCGCTGCGTATCGTCCCTTCGTCTTGGTCGACACACACATTGATCCGCTCACTGTGAAAATAGCTGGCACGCTTTAGATACTTCACCGCTTTCGCAAAGGACTTCGGCGAAATAAACTCCCCAAAGCGCAACGCATAATCTTCTTGAAGTTGATCGTAGCTGATGGTTTTCAATCCCGCTTCAGTGGGCAAACCGATGCGCCCTCCAATGAGGTCTGTGTTCGGCAGAATGCACGCTAATACTTTCGCAATTAAGGTGCGACACTGTACATTATTCACCGCTTCACCGCCCCATGCATTGAGTGACGGGAAACGATTGGGGTTGGTAATAAATTCTTCACACCCTTTTAAGATCCGCGCGTATTCTGGCGGTAGGGTTTCTACCTTACCGCTTCGGAGCAACCGGCGAGACTTAAATCCGATCTCAAAAGGCGTCTTAGGGTTTCGCGCGTTCTCTTCTTCAACGACACGTTGATACAATTCAATTAAATCCAGTTTCCGAGCCTTACGCTTACGGCGATACTCCGCATCGTAACTCGATTTATCGAACGGGGGAGGGGAGGAGTCGTGTCCAGGCGTCTTCATAACATTCACCGTCCACGTTTAAAACACACAACACTTCATCCCGAGGGATAAACAAGCGGTGTTATTGAGAAGGTGTTGTTTGGGCTTTAGCCCACGCCAAGGCTGAGTCAAAGGAGTCATGTTTTGATATCCAAGAGATTTTTGAGGTTGTTCAGATTCCACACCAAACAATGAAATTTCAACCTATCTCAACCGAGTAAATAAATCAAACGTCGGTTTTTTAGACACAAAAAAGCCGTCTACTCTTGGGAAAGACGGCTTTTTTGCGAGTGCTATATAGTCGAGTTGGAGGCCCAACACACTCTAAACCTTAAGAAAACACACTACATAAGGCACTACTGGTTAGCGGCCAATGTCGTGTATTTTAACCTTAACGACCTAAAGCAAGTATAGCGCGGCGTCGCCTGATATTTCAAACGCTAAGTGTGCCTTGGGATTATTCCCTTAACATAACCTAAATAATACGCAGATATGAAAAATCCATAAATAACAACAAGATAAAAAATAACCTTAGAAAAATTTATAGCACATTAAGGGAGGGAAATTAAAATAATTAATCTATTAATTATGTCTAATAACAAGAGCGCCAACAGTAAACACCAATTTATTTTCTTTAAAATCAGCATCTTAAATTTGGTGCGTATTATTTAGGTTATGTTAAATTCAAGAAATTTGCAGTAAATCACAAAACCAACAAAATTAGACGCCAGTGAGCGATTACATGACTCATTGATGTTTCGGTCTGGACGAGAGCGTTTCGGTTTTTTCTATTTAGGAAGACTTTTGTATGAATTTTAAATCAGAATGTATGGTTGAGAACAAGGAAGTCGGTATCGCTTTTAATCTTTCATCAAAGGCGAATAAAACGTTAACGCTCTCGGCGAAAAGAGCAGAGCGGGCCAAAAAGCGCGAAGGGAAACTTCGATTAGAAGATCACCTCAAACGTTTTCCTAATTGGTCTCTGTAACGAATCAGATTGCCGTCTGGGATTATTACCTCAGATGGCCTCGAAGGTGGGCTGCCTTCACTATTGCAAAAAGCGCCGCAGAGGGGCGCAGGCCTGCGTAATATGCCTAAAAAGTTCAGGAGCCTTACCTGGGGCGACGTCCAAGGCTGTTTTTCTACTCAATTAAGCACGCTGGTTGAGTGGTGAAATAGAGTTACTTGGGAATACCAGACACCACATCCTTTGGATGTGCGCCTTCTACTACAAGAATGCTCAAGCCAGTTTGTAGCACGGCTCTTGAAAGAGAGCCCATCGTTTTGTTTTTTTAAAAGAACAAAACAATGCCCTAACAAGGAGTGTGGACGATGCAAATTATCTACGGATATTGTCGTGAAGATGAGGCCGCGAGTTTATTAGGCCACTTTGTTGAACAAGGGGATTTTGTCAGCGTCAAAGAACTGGGAACGGTTGGGCGTGAACACATGGCGTTTGCCGCTTTGTTGCCTTTTACTGGGCACCTTGCATTTCCTTTCTGTTGGAAGGGTGTTCATTTGGTCGCGGTTCAAAAACAAGCTCAGTCAGTTAATCGTCTCACTCTCCCAACTTCAAATAATGCTTGTAAAAAACGTTATCGGAAGCTTAAGAACACCATCATTAGCGCTCAAAATTGGAAGCAACATGTGAGCCGTAATCGTGGTTTGAAGTACGCGAAGTCTTCGATGTTTTCTTAAGGATGTGGGAGGGAGCCCCCTTTCCCTCCATCCTGACCATGTACTTGATAATTTTATCACTCAATAAGGATACTTATTATGAAAACACGCACCCAGCGCACCCTCCTTGTCGGGCTTGGCGTTGCTGTTTCGACACTTCTTATCACTCAGCCTGCTCTGGCTGCCGATATCTTCGCGTCAGGTAAGCAAGCCATGAAAGACACGGCGGGCAAAGGCTCTGCGGTTGAAACCGCCATGCTGGGGACTGGGCTTGCAGGGGCGGTCGTCACTGGACTGATGAGCCGTAACTGGTTTGCGGCCGTTGGCGGGTTCATTGGTGGCTCAGTCTTGTGGAATGTTGGAGCGCCACTCGTCGGCTTAGGTTAAGGAGTCACAATGGAAGACCCTCATCAGTTTTTCTCTATCCCAAAACACATGAACAAAGGTCGCCGCTGGCTCGGGTTCCCTGTTGATGAACTCGTGCCTGCCCTCTGCATTTTTGGCCTCTCATTCTGGCTTAAACACGAAATGATAGGGCTGACGTTATCGCTGGCTTGGTTTGGGGGGTTGCGTTACATCAAATCACAATACGGCGATAATATCGTTACCCTGTCACTTTATTGGTGGGGCGCTTCTTTTGTCAGCCCCGCCCTCTTTAAGCGTACCCCCTCAGCCTGTCGTCGCTATTGGATTTTCTAAGGAGACCCTTCATCATGGACCCGTTTGTTAAACGGGATAAGCTGGCCGTCAAAAGTCTCCTCAATCTTTTTTTGAGTGCAGGCTTTCTTTTCATGCTTATCACTAACCTGGTGTTGGGTTACACCAGTTATCAAGCCCTTACCCATCAGAGCCGAACCCTAATCCCACCCACCCTCTCTCAAGCCTTTACGGTTTCGGATGGCACAGTCGATGAGCCTTATCTTGAGCAAATGGCGGATTATCTTCTCTACTTGAAACTCAACATTACGCCAGCCAGCGTTGGACGTCAGTTTGGTCAGTTACTTGAATATTTAGACGAGACAAGCTGGCACATCGTTCAACCTAAGTTGCTTCGAGAAGCCACGGTAATTAAAAAAGACAACATCAGCAGCCAATTTTCTGTCGAGTCTGTCCGTATTTCTCTCAACACTCTCCAAGTGCAACTCTATGGGAAACTCCAAAAGCACGTAGGCCAACGCGCCCTAGATCCGGAGATTAAGTGGTATCAAGTCAACTTTAGCTATGACCAAGGCGTCATAGGTTTACTCTCCATTGAAGAAGTCGAGGTCGACACCGATGAATCTTTATGAGCAATCATTCACCCCATCGCCGCAATGGCACCTTTATTTTTTGTCCATCGCGCTTTGGGTGGTCTTTTTCATCCCCTCTTTTGCCCTAGCTGAAAATGCCGCTATGGTGAGCTATGAGTTTGACGAAGGCGACACGATCCCCTTGTCACTCTCTTCCATTAACGTGAACCGTTTGCTGGTCAAAAATGACCGTATTATTTCGATCGTCTGCCCGAAAGGATTTTGTACCTCAACGGGCAACCAAAAAGACGCTTCCGGCTCTATCACCTTAAAAATTAACCTTCCCTTACCGTTTACCGCGCACCTGACGACAGAAAAAGGGCGATTGTTTGCTCTGTTTATTACCCCCAAAGCCACCCCGTCTTTGGTCACGGAGTTTGTTTGGTCGCAAAACTATAAAGAGCAGCAAAGCCCGACTGAGCAGGCGGCGGATTACCCCGCCGCCATGACAGCGCTCACCAAAGCCATGATGCGTTTTGTTCATGATGGCGCCCCCATCGCCGGCTTTAAACGTCACGACGTTGACCCCAAAACCTTACCCAAAGATGCAGCGTCACTGGCCATCATCCCTCAAACGGTCTTCGTTGGCCGTGATTACTCTGGGGTGGTTTATCAACTCAAAAATCAAAGCCGCAGTGACATGGCACTGACCACCGCACAGTTCTACAGCTATTCCGCACGCTCAGCCGCGCTCGATACCTATCAGTTAAAACCTGGGCAAACCACCACGCTCTATCTCATTACCGGAGGAGGCGCCACCCATGATCGATAAACCCAAAGACGCCTTTGACCGCTTTAAAAAACGCGTCTTCAAAGATACCGACGGTGACTTTGAAGACGGTGGCACGGTCAATGCCGTAACAAGAAAGCGCAATCGCACCATTACGTTCACGGTATTACTGGTGCTTGCCGCCCTGGCTTTTGCTGTTTGGCGGTTAACATTGCCTCCCCAAGAGCAAAGCAAGGACATTCAAGACGTCGGATTTGGTGCTGTCGTCACCGATGATTTTACCGACAAAGACAACCAGTCCGCCCTGACGTTTCAACAAGATAAAATCAACCAAATCGAGCAAAGCTTAGCGCGGTTCGAAGGCACCTTAAGTCGCTTTGGACAAAGCTTAACCTCTGAGTTGGAGAATATTAAAAAAGCCAATGAGCGCGATAAAGCATCGCAATTGACGGAGCTTGAGCAGCAGATGCAACAAAAGCTCGATGAAGTTGACGCGCTCAAGGTCCAACTTGAGACGCAATTAGCCTCAGCCCTCAATGCAGGCGATCCTTCGAATCAACATAGCGTAGAGATCCATCAGGGAAGCACTTTTGGCCAATACAAACTGCCCCCAAGACCTGCCATTAATAGCAACATAGATACCGCCAAGGTGAATGAGTTCCAGTACCAAGAGCAAGATGATGTGGCCTTTAGCGGGGATGCCTTTGATAGTTTTGAATTTCACTGGCAAGCCAGTGTAGAGGAGAGACAATCCCGTCGCACGACCGATAACTACGTGCCAACAGGCACCTTTGTGACCGCCGTGATCACCGGCGGCGCAGACGCTAATGGGGGCGTCTCTGGACAAGGGGATACCTCACCGATTGTCTTTCAGACCGTCAATCAGGGGATTTTACCCAACGGTGAGCAATCCAAATTAAAGAATTGCACGATCACCGGTGCCGTTTACGGCGAAATCTCATCCAGTCGCGGCGTCGCTCGCACCAATAGAATGAGCTGCATCCACCCTAATGGCGATATTCTCGATATCCCCGTCAATGCGACCGTGTTTAACTTTGGGCGCAATGGTATTCGCGGTACCACCATTATGAAAAACGGTAAAATCGTTCAAATGGCCGGCATTGCGGGGATCTTGCAAGGTGTCGGTGATGCGGGTAAAGCCCTGGCACAAACCACGACACCGACGGCGCTCGGACCAAGTCAAAGCATCAACAGCGATAAAATTGGGTTGAATCTGCTTGGCGGCGCCACGGAAAGCGTTGGCAGCAAATTGGCGGACTACTACATCAAACTGGCCGAGCTCTATCATCCGATAGTGGAAGTCAATCCTGGTGCCATCGTCAATATTGTCTTTTTGGAAGGCTTTCCATTAGATCCCCTATTGGCCGATGAATACGAAACCCGTATTAATGAGCAGCGTGAGCAAGTCTCCAACAGCAACCAGCTCTTGGATGTCATCACCAACGTTCCCTCTCTTCCACAAACCACTCAAACTGCCCCCATCAACCCATTAGCGCAAAAAATAACCCAACAAGGGTTAAGCGACGTGGGCTTTGGGCGTGAGGAATAACCATGAATAGGCATTCTTTGTTCTCACTATCGATACTCTTAGGTCTGACCGGTTGCAGCGCGGGCTTTGAGAGCGAATACAGTTGCGATAAGGTCGGCGGCGTTTCAGGGTGTGTCACCATGAACGAGGTTCGAGACAACCTATACGGTTATACCGGAGACAGTGGAAATGCCACCGTCTCTCCTCAATCTCGTCTCGCCCCACCTTCTGTCTTTACCTTACTGCCAAGGCGTAGCCGAGATGGTGAGCCTGAGCGAAGCCAAGAACACGTTAAAAAACTCACCGTCTTCCCTTTCATAGACAAAGACAATCACTACATCGATACGATGGATGTTTACTTTGTCTTAGACGATAGCCGTTGGTCTGGGCGCCCTGCGCGCGCGATTTGGAAAGATTGATTAGGAAAAAATAATGAAACGAACCTTAAAAATCATGGTTATCACGGGCGCGATATTATGGGGCACATTACTGAGCAGCGCCCTGGCACAAGTGGCGCAGTTTATCACCTCGCACACAGACGCCAGAGATCACGTTGTGGCGCGCTACATCGAGTCTCAGTACGCCCTAGATGAGCGCGTTATTCATCAAGCGGTCCAAGATTGCGTGCCGCCTCCTGCTATTAAAATAGAAGAAGAGAGCGGATCACTTCCCTCCTCAATCAAACGGAGCCCCTACACCTGCTTACAACAAAAAGGGCATCCTGAGCTTGCTCACCGCCTCCGACTCAGTGATGAAGCGATGCAGAGTGTTAGTTGGCCCTTGTCTTTGTTTTGGTAAAAATAGAAAAAGGACGCCTTATGTTTTCCTCCTCACGCAGTGGCTTATCCTCCTTATTTCAAGAGGCCAAGCAAGCCCAAAACCACCTTCACCATGAACTGCCGTATCGAGACTACGATCCCATTGAGCAGGTGTTCGACAATACTCACTCTCGCGGTTTTGGTTTTAAAATCAGTCTCCTTGGGGGCGCTAACGACGATTTAATTCAGTCGTTAAGCCACCTTATGGGGGATTTACCCGCAGGGGATAAATGGGATTATCAAGTGCAGCTTTTTGGTCACAACCGAGTGGCGCACTATCTTGAAGGGAACCAAGCCCTACTCAGTCTGCGGGGCGGTATCTGTCAGAAAATGGCCAACGATGACGCCATTTACGCCCACTACGCGGCGCAACACGGGTTTCTACATAGGCAAAAAAACAATCGCTTTGATTTGCGCGACTACGACGCATTCTTTTTTGTCTCCACCACGGAAAAAGACCCACAAGAGCTGCTTGATGCGAGAATGACTCTAGAAACGGGGCTGGCGCAGCTTGGTTTTGATTTACTGCCCGTCACGCCTGAGGGACTGTTGACCAGCGTCGGTGATACCTTAAACTTTGATAAACGCCAAGACAGACCCAATGAAAAAAGCTACAACCCATTAGAACCTTTGAACCTGCAAGCGTTATCTCCCGATACCGAAGCGTTAACCCATCGTGGTCATATCGCCACCCGTCATACCAATGACCAAGGGGAAGAGGTACGCACACGCCTTGTTCATTTAGGGCTTTCTCGATTGCCTAGTGATTATCGCTTGTACGCCTTACCAGAAGCCTTTTCTTCAATCCGTAATGTGTCGCGTAACATCACTTGCCCTCATCGCGTTACCTTGAGTTTTCGCAATGAGCCAACCGGTAAGCAAAATGCGGATAACGATAACAAGATAAAAGACTTAACCAAGACGGTGAACAGCCAAATGGCGATACTCGCGCCCATGGCTGAAGATGAACTCAAAGAGCGCAAAGCCTTGCAAAAAGGGTTGTTGTCTAAAGAGTTCACCATTGCATCTATGGTGCTCACGGTCTCGCTGATGACCGATAAAACCCACCAGAAAAAAGACACCCAAGCGGCGAAGGAGTCATTTAGCCATGCTGGCCTTGACATCATTCCACTGAAAATGAATCAGCCACAAGCGCTGCTCTCCATGTTGCCTTTTATGATGAGTGAAGGATTATGGGGCGATTGTAAAAAAGCGGGGCGCGTTCGTACCTTAAAGAGCTCTAACCTGGTGAATTTCTTTCCGCTCATCATGGACTTTAGCCAGCTCAAAGGGGGCGTATTGCTGCCCACTATGCGCCAACAAATTTCGTTCTTTAACCCTTTCACCTGTGGCAGTGATAACCAAAACATCGCCCTGACGGGAGGCTCAGGCGCAGGGAAAAGCTTCCTAGTCCAAGAAATCGCTGAAACGGTTTACGCCATGGGTGGTAAAGTGTGGATCCTCGATAAAGGAGCCAGCTATAAAAAGCTGACCCTGAGCCTTGGGGGGACCTACATGACCCACGCCAACATCTTCTTAAACCCGTTCACGCATTTAGGCGCCATGCAAAGTGCTGAGTTTGAGTTTGTGGATGATGACGGCAGACCTGTCGATCCCATGATGGAAGCGCTCGATAATATCACAGCGTTGTTTGCCACCATCGCGTCACCCTACGTACCACTGACGGCGTTTCAACAAAGCGTCTTAGGCGATGCGATAGTGACGGCATGGGAGCGTAAAGGTCATCAAGTCTTGGTGGATGATGTCAGAGACGCCTTGATTGAGATTGCTGGAGAAGAAAGCGACCGACGCATTAAAGACATAGCGGTGCAACTGAAAAAGTTCTGCACAGATGGCATGTACAAAGACGTGTTCAACAAGCCATCCATGCTCGACCCCAATGTGGAAATCACCACGCTTGAACTCGATGGGTTCCCGCCTGCTGTGCTCAGACCCGTGATTTTTGCTCTCATGGTGTCGATTAACCAGCAGATGTACCTGGCTGGATCTCGCTCTACCCCAAAGCTGTGCATCATTGAAGAGGCCTGGAGCCTCCTCTCTGGGGCAAACGAGCAAGCGAGGGAGTTCATCAACACCGGTTATCGCACCGCCCGTAAGTTCGGCGGCGCTTTTTGTACGGTGACTCAAGGGATTGAAGACTTCTTTAGTAACGAGGAAGCCAAAGCCTGCTACAACAACTCAGACATTCACATCATTCTTCGTCAAGGGGAAGGGTTTGATAAGTATCTGCTCCAAAACCCGGATGCCTTCTCACCGTTTGAGCAGCGCATCATTAAAAGCTTCGCCCCGTCTGTTGAAGCAGGATACAGCAGCGCGCGCATCAAAGCGGGTGGCCATGTCACCTATCACCGCTTTTTCGCCTCTCCGGTGAAACGCGCCATGTTCTCAACCGAGCCTAAGGAGTTTGAGTATTGTGAAAATCTTTATAAACAAGGCCAATCACTGGAGCGCGCCATTGAGCAAACCTCCAGGCACTTTTATGGCAAAGACATTGACGCCTTTAATCAAGCCATTGGGGCAAGCACTTAGTTTGCTGCCTTTTATCCTCGCAGCAGGCATGGCCACTTTTAACACTCACGGGAAAGCGCTGGGGCAAGTCGCCCCGGTCTTCCCTATCGGTGAAATCGACATGCTGGAATGGATACACCAAAGACTGAAAGGGTTTGAGGCCAGTGGTCAATTGGCGGACATGCAAAACGAGTTCACTGAGCGCGCCCTGCAAAGCATTGAAAACCCGCCGCCGGTTGCAGGCTTAACCACCACAACCGATCCCCGCACCTTTTACGTAGATCCAAGCATCACTCTCCCTAAAGACATCATCGCCCCCACCACGGGGGCCGTGATTGCCAAAGCGGGCACCAGAGTGAACCCCTTTGATAGCCGCACTTGGCCAAAGGTAGACGGTCAAGACGTTTTGCCTCTATTTGAGCTCAGTAAGGTACTGGTCTTTTTTGATGCCAGAGACGCGCAGCAACGAAGGTTCGCCAGCGAGTATCAAAACGCCAAGCCAATCAAGTGGGTGCTGACGGGAGGCAGCCCGAATAAAATGGCGACCTTACTTGATGCAAGAATGTATTTTGCGCAGCAAGGCCACTTAACCCAATCGCTTAACATCACTCACGTCCCGGCCATTGCCTATCAAGATGGCACGCGCTGGCGCATCGATGAAGTGAACGTATCGGGTTTGCAGCCCTTGGAAGTAGAGCAATGATAATGAAATGGCCTTAGAAGTGCGCGCCTCCCCTTGATCATGCTTCCAATATCACTTCTTTTTCTATTAACCAAGCTCGCTTTTGGCTGCGATAATGTGGCGAAGCCTGTTGTCGAGACAAAAGGAGTCCACCATGACTCAACGACACTTGCGTTTACTGTTGTGCTGCCTATTGGTTTTTATTGCCCCATCAACCCTAGCAGCCAGTGCGGCGTGTAAAAGCCGTTTTATTAACCCCATTACCGATATTTGTTGGGATTGTTTGTTCCCGATGACAATAGGCTCATCCACGGTCATGCCGTCCAAATATCCAGACACCAATAACCCCACAATGCCTATCTCTTATTGCCCGAAACCGCCGCCTATCTTTGTGCAAATCGGCATCAACATTGGCTATTGGGAGCCTTATGCCTTAACCGATATCACGCGCGTCCCTTATTGTATGGTGAACATGGGCGTGCAAATGTCAGGCGCCAACACTCAGCGTATCGGTGGTCGCGTGACCGCTCGTGACAGTGACAGCAGTGACGGAGGTTTTTATCACGCCCATTGGTATAAGTACCCCATCATTTATTGGCTACAACTGATGCAATCCACCGCCTGCATGGCCACAGATGTGTTTGATGTTGCCTACATGACGGAAATTGACCCACTTTGGGACGACGATGAGTTATCCCTCATTCTCAATCCCGAAGCGTTACTGTTTGGTAACCTAGTGGCTCAGCTTGCGTGCGTGCCCGAAGCCATGTTGACCTCCACTAACACGGCCTTACCTATTGATGCGTTATTTTGGTGTTTAGGCTCACAGGGCAGTGCCTATCCGCTTACTGGCACCACCAACTATCGAGACACGCCCATCCAGGCGGCGACACTCTTGATGCAAAAGCTTAACTACAAACTGCATCGACAAGGGATCATCTGGGAGACGCGCGGCGAAGATGGCGCGATTTGTTATCAATATCCCGATCCTATTTTGCCAAAATCTCGTTATCGGTATCAAATGTCGGGCCCTATTCCCGATGCCGCCTGGTGTCACCCGTACACCACCACGACCACGCTCTGGGAAGCCGGCCATGACAATCCGGTCACAGGGGATAACTTTGGTTTTGTACAATGGCGAAAGCGCAACTGTGTCTTTTTATAAGGTGAAGCGATGATGCCCAGACCTACCCACAAAAATGAGACTGACCTATTCCTTGCCAGTCACCCTGACTCCCTTACCGATTTTTTAAAAATAGATCTCGCCAACCACAAGCACATTTACTGCTGTTTCCCGCTCTCGCAGTTTTGCTTCTCGTTTTGTCGCGATCTCAATGCTCGTCAGGGGCAGTCAATCAGCTGCCAAAACGCTCACACCCTCTACCCACCCTTTCAGCGGCCATAATGAAGAGGTTACTATGACCATTCCATCTTTTGAGAGCACCTTTAGGCGCTCTCTTGTTTTTCTGTGTTTTTTTATCGCGTTACCCACCCAAGCTTACACAGAGCAAGAGCTCAAAGCTTTTGCCAAGCTTGAGCAAAAAATGACTCAACAACCGGAGGCGGCGAAGGCGGGGGCCACTGACGACATACAAAATAAAGCCCAGGCTTATCGAGAAGAAGCGCTGACTTTCAGCCGCAACGTTCAAGACTTGGTCAAAGAAGAGACTCTTTCCCCCTTGCTAGGAAGACAAAAGCCCACGCGCCACCCTGACCAAGCCCCAAAAGGGGTAATGGTGTTTGTGTCACTCACCATGCCCAAGATCGCGCTAAAACAGCTTCTGATGCAAAGTGAACACTTAGGCGTGCCACTGGTGATACGCGGTGTCTTACCCGAAGGTTTTCCGGCCACGGTCAAGCGGATCGAGGCCTTGATACGCTCACCCAATAAGGCGCCCATTCAAAGCGGCTTTTCCATCAGCCCCGATTGGTTTAAGCAATTTGATATTCACCACGTACCGGCCTTTGTTTCGGTCAAACAAAACCGCTGCTTACCTAAGCAGCCTTGCAAAGCCAGTGACTACGACATCCTTTACGGCAACATTTCACTTTACCAAGCTCTGGATTACCTCGCTGCCGGGGATGCGCAGCAAAACATTCACCCGCTGCTGCGCACGCTCTATTCCCAATAACCCTCTCTCACCCCAACTTTTGATGAGGTGCTCCTTATGCGCATTAACCTCTGGGCTGCGCTCACGCTCAGTTTTTTATCTACTCTCGCTCTTGCCAGCGAACAACACACCTTTACTGAGAGCGCCAATTGGGCGAAGCAAACGGCAAGCCAAACTCTCACGCCTCATGCGCTCCCGCTCAATGTCGATGACTATTGCAAAGACGCCACGTGTCGACAAGAGATCCGCCGTCCAAAAGAATCCACACTGTCTGACAGTGAGATCAATGCACAAAAAGGGACAGAATTTGTGACCAATGAACTGGCTCAAGACATCAACGCGAACTTCAATAAAGGTCGACCCGATGTTAAAGACGACCCGGCGATGCGCTTTGCCTTACTTGGCCAAGAGAATGCTTTTGAAATCACTCATGGCATCTCAAATGCCTATGTGGATTGTGAGAGTGGCTCCCAGTGCGTCATTGATAACATCGCAAAGCAATGTCACCGGCCGACTCACAACCCAGTACCGTGTGAAAAATTCCCCGTCGCCTCCGTGAGCCTCAGTGAAGTACTCTACCGCTGTCCATCCGGCTGGACACTGCAAGGGGAGGATTGCCAACGCCCTCTCCCACAATGCCGATACAATAATGACAATTACGTAAGGCGAACGGGGGGAACCCGAGCTTTTTCAGGATCAGAAACCGCGTATTTGTGGGATAACCAGATTGTCTCTCCCAGGCAAGGCTACACGATTGGCGATTTAAAACAGACCGACCACATTGTCTGGAAAAGTAGCGAATACTGGGATAAACGCTACCAGATTTGTCGCCCCACCATACAGACGATGAAAGCTCCCTTGAGTTGTTCAAGCGGGTTCACCTTATCCGGGGGGAACTGCATCAAGAACAATATGACCTGGCGAACACAATGCAGCCTGATGAACTCGTGCAATGTCACTAATCAGCAATGCATTGAAGGTCGAGCCACCCGCACCATTAATGGCATTCCGACCACGCTCGATTGCTGGAAATATCGGGTCAACCATCAGTGTGACCGACCGGATACCTGCGCAGCTCTTCCGAAAGACTGTACGACTCAAACTCGACATTGCAGCCTTAAGCAAAATGGGGTGTGCATCGAGCAAGAGGTCACAAAGAGCTGTGCTGAGAAGACATGCCGAGCCACTGACCTGCAATGTGGTGAGCACTCCTTCTGTCTTGACGGAGAGTGCTATGTGCCCGAGCCCAAACTTAACGGCAACTTTGACAAGTCCGTCGCCGCGCTAGCGGGGCTTGCCGAAGCCGTGAAAGACATCGGAGACCCACCCAAAATATTCACGGGTAAGCCGATGAAGTGCAATAAGAAACTCGCGGGTTTTAACGATTGTTGTAAAGACTCAGGATGGGGGCAAGGATTGGGAGCGAAATGCAGCGAAGCGGAAGAAGCGTTGGGGAAAGCCAAAGAGAAAGGCTTAACCCTGTACGTGGGGCAATACTGCGCCAAGAAAGTGCTGGGTGTCTGCACACGTAAAAAGCGCAGTTACTGCGTTTACGACAACAAGCTAGCCAAAATCATTCAAGAGCAAGGCTCTATTCAGCAACTGGGTAAACGGTTAGGCAGTGCAAAAAATCCCACCTGCGCCGCCATTACTCCCGAAGAACTGGGTCAAATCAACTTTAAGCACATTGATTTTAAAGAGTTCTACCCAGAAATGCGAGCCAACACCAACCTCCCCAACTTTGATGAAATCAAGAAACGACTTCAAAGTGCCACGGGCGGATAACCACCTCGACTGAACCAAGGTCTATGATGATGAAAAAACACTGCTTGGTGTCATTACCCTGGCGCTGCTGACTCACCTTCACCCAGCGCCTCCGCCTCAAACTTTCACAGCTTTGCTTCACTCCCCTATAGTTGTTTTTTCATAAGAGCCTCTGCGGTATAAATATCCCTATTCATTAAACGCCCAATTTCGAAAGCTGCAGCAATACGATAGTGTGTAACTTTTTGTATTTTTCGTCCCTTTGATCCTATTTAACATACACACCTCAATGACCAGGAAGGACATCGTTATGTTTATCAAACCCTTTCAAACTTTTTTGCTCGACACCTTGACGCTTTTACGACTCATTCCAAGTGACGTGATACACATCAAACAGCTTGACCGCTATCCCGACATCACGAAAAGGCTGGATGAATATCGAGAGCTGATAGAGAACATTGAGAAGCAGACCCACTACTTTAGCAGTGAGCAAGGCATCTGGTCGAAACACCACGCTTTGCTGCACGATAAATACCTTCAATACTTACTCACGTTGCGCAATCCATCCCCACAGCAGATGCGCCACTTACGCGAAAGACCCAAGTGTTTAACCTCATAATCGCTTTATCTCACTTAACCAAGGTCTATGATGATGAATAAAACACTGCTTTGCGTCATTACCCTAACGCTGCTTGCCCACCTCCCACCCACTCTGGCTCATGAAACCCCTCTAGGGTGGCGATGGTACAACGAGCCTAAGGCAAGGCCCGACAAACCCAAACCTAAGCCGCTACCAAGCAACACGCAAACCACAGTATCAAGCCCTAAAACCCTATCGGCCACCGAACAGATGGACTGGTTTCACTCCGTGCATATTGAGGCGCAAAACGACGCGGTCATTCATCCCAAAGATAAAGACAAGCTCGCGAAGTTTTTAGCGTTAAATCATTTTATCACGGACCAAACCGACCAATTGGGCATGACCTTTAAAGCGCTGCTGCTCGAAAGACCGGAGTTTTCTTACACCAAAGACCATCCGACCGAGCAAGCAGCAAGACAGGTGTATTTAGAGTTAGAGGAGAAAAAGAAAACCGCGGCGGTTGAAAATATGAAGCAAGACGGATGGGGCTTTTTCTTTGTCTATGACGGGGAAGATACACTGAGCCAGCAACTCGCCCCATCCATTCAAGCGTTTGCTGACCGATACCATTTTGAGCTACTTGGGATCAGTAATGACGGAACCTTCATCACTCACCTCAAAGAAAACCGCCACAATCAAGGCAAAGTCTCGGTGCCTTTTACGCCCGCCTTAATTTTGGTGCAGCCAAGCACTGGAGAGATGAAGCCACTGGCGTACGGCTGGATAAGCCAAAATGATTTAATTGGACGCTTTTACAATGTCGCCACCAATTTTGAGCAATCGGATTTTTAAAGCAACTTCGTCCATGCCGCTCTCTTAAAGGATGTTCACTCTCTTTTATTTCTTCCTAAAACGTCAGGAGGCGCTATGCCATTTCTTCGTACCCTTGTGCTGGCTTTTTTGATTCATGCAACCACCGCACATGCTGCTATGCAAAACCAATATGCCCTGGTGTTCTTTTTTGAAAGCACCTGCCCGTACTGCCATAAGACAGCTCCTAAAATCACTCGCCTTGGCGAACGATTTCAATTACCGGTTTACGCCTTCTCTGTTGATGGACCAGGCATTCTAGGGTTTGAGGTCCCTATTCCTGTCACACCAGAGATAGGCAAAACCTTTTTTCCAGGCCAGAGGAAAACGGTCATGCCTGCGACCTTTTTAATGAACGTCAACAGCCGTAAATTCTCACGTCTGAGCATTGGAGACGTCCCAGAAAGCACGCTGGCTCATAGCATTCAGAACGCCCTTAACGATCCGCGTGTGCAGGAGGCGCTGCAATGAAGCGATCACTTTTCCACCACTTATCCACCGTTTCGGTGCATAAGCGAGTTATTCCTTTCGTTCTTATCAGCTTATCAAGCGCTAGCCACGCCGACACCAACCACTCACTGGCGCGTTTTTTTGATAACTCAGGGTATAACGCCAACGTCTCAAACCCAACGGCTTACCAAGGGCAGTCGGCCAACTACTACACCGGTGGCAGTTTGTTTGTGCGTAATCAAATTGTCGATGCACAATTGGTCAGCGTCACGGTCCCTTCAATCAGTACGGGATGCTCTGGCATTGATATGTTTATGGGAGGATTTTCACACATCAGCTCAGACCAACTGGTGAAACTGGGCAAAGCGATTATTCATAATGCTCCTCCTTTTATTGTCAATTTAGCCCTGCAAACCTGGGCGCCGCAGCTCAAACAAAACCTGGATAATCTCCAAGCCAGGCTCGACAAATATCTCAATCAATCGGTGAACTCTTGTGAAGCCGCGCAAGCGTCCATCGGTGGACTGGCCGCCTTTGCTTTGCCCGCCACCAAAAAGCACGTCTGCGCGGCCCTCGGCACACAAAACAATGCCTTCTCGGATTGGGTGCAAGGTCAGCAGGAATGTGGCGCAGGAGGCAAGGCGGCCGGTCAATTAGCGAACGCCAAAAAGGATCCAGCGCTAAAAGATATGACCCAAACCCATCACAACGTGGTCTGGTCTGCGATCATGAATAACGCTTTTTTGTCCTCCGACAAAAATCTAGCGCAATTTATGATGAGCTTGTCAGGCACTTACGTGTACGACAAAGACGGCAACCCGCGTTACTACCCTAGCCTTTTGACCGACAACAACAATCTGGTCAATGTCTTGCTCGAAGGGGGCAAGTCTGACGTTTATCAGTGTCGCAAAACAGCCCCTGATGCGTGCATTACCATTACCAAGCGCAATAACCTCTCCATCACTCAAGCCAACGGGATTCAAAACCAGATACGCAAACAACTGGACTCGATACTGCAAAAGATAGCCACCGACCAAAGACTCACGCGTCAACAAGAGGGCTTTCTGGAGCTGATTCAAACGCCGGTACTCAAGTTCTTTATTGACGACTTATCCGCCAAGCAACCCCCCGATACCAGCAACTACTCGCGAATGATAGCGGTGGAGCTGCTTAATCAGTACCTCGTGAGCATGTTAAATGTTGCCAGCCAATCCTTAGCCAACACCAACAACAGCCAGGATGACATCGCCCTCATCACTCGTGATATCGATAACGCCAAACGCTTTACCGCGGGGCTTGCCGATAAAGCCATTGAAGCGCTCAACAAACGCAATCAACTGATTGATTCGCAGAGAAAAACCGCGCTGCAAAGCACAAATGAAATCAGCACGACCACCAAACCTGCGCAAGCTTATGGGAACTGACCTATGATACTCGAATATTACACTTACACTTCCGGCGAAGTGGTCAACAAAGCCTTTAATGCGCTGGCCACTTTTTTTAGAACCAATACCTTTGGGGATTACTTACAGATGTGCATGATGCTGGGGCTTGTTACCAGTTTGTTTATCTTCATGCTGTCACGGAATCCCAAAGACCTCATCAAATGGATGGTGGTGTTCTTTGCTGTGCCCCTGTTTCTAATCAATATGAAAGCCGACATGCTTATCATCGATAAGACGCAACCGGGTAAGGCTTACAAGGTGGATAATGTCCCTTACCTCGTGGCCGTGCCTACTTACTTTTTCTCTTCTATCATGGTGGGGATGGCCGAAGGCGTGGAAGGCATTTTCACCACCTCTGACGATGAGCGTTATGGTCGGACTGGGATGCTGTTTGGCTCTGAGCTTTATCAGCTCTCAAGACAATCCAGAATCAATGAGTTGGCGCTACAAAAGCTCTGGCGAGACTACTTTCATAACTGCATGATTGGGGATGTGAGAATCAACGGGAAATACACCTGGGATGAACTCTTTGCCGCGCCTGATATTTTTGCCTTTCTAGACGGCGTTAGGCAAAGCCCACTGCGCGCCCTTTTTCTTGATGAAGGGGGCGGTCAAAGCACCTACAAGCGGTGCGAAGAAGCCTACCCTATCATCAAGCAGCGCTTTAATGATGCCGCAGATAAAAACATGAGTTTGTTAGCGCATCAATTGCTCGGCAAAGACGCGGACCGTTATAAACCCCAAGTGGTGCAATCGTTGCAGCGCAGCTACAACAAATTTTTTGCCATCAGTACCAGCGCGTCCAACACCATCAAACAAAATATGTTGATGAACGAGCTGCGCTATAACCTTGATAGCCTAGACCCAACGCAAGCCGCGCTCAATTACGCCTATACCACCAATAAACTGCAAACCACCTCGATGTGGGCGTCATTGGGCTTAATGGCGAGAGAATACTTGCCGATGCTCCATACGATGATGTTTATGTTGTTCGCGTGTTTGGGCTTCTTTGTTGCCGGGGCGGCAGTCATTCCTGGCTTAACCATGATGGTGCTCAAAAACTATTTTGGCACGTTTGCCTTTTTGGCCACTTGGCCAGCCTTGTTTGCCATCATCAACGGCTTTCAGCTTTGGGGGCTGGAGTCTCTGTCTACGGATGTCTCGGGGAAGTTCGGAGGGCTGGTGCTCTCCAACGCGAATACCGCGGATGAGCTTCACAGTCGCTTCGCCTGGATGACCGGTATCTTGATGGTAGCCGTCCCTATGATAGCCAAAGGGATTTTAAAAGGCGGTCAAGAAGTCCTGTCGAGCATGAACTATCAGCTATCGAGCATGATTAACTCGACCAATGCTAGAGCCAGTGCTGCGGCTTCCACGGGTAATCTGGATTTTGGCAGTATGCAGATTGACAACCACAGCATGAACAACACGCATGCCAATAAGTTTGATACAAATACCCTAACCAACCAGGGCCACACCTACACCCAAAACCCAGACGGCTCGGTGACCACACAACACGGAGATGGGCGCACCACCTACGACAGCTCACAAACCACCAGTCGCGGCAACATCAGCGCCAACACGCAAAGCATGCTGCAAGAGAGTGTGGCGAATGCCCGTAGTCACACAGCGCAAAACCTAGAGCAAAATAGCACCCAACTGGGTCAAACTATCCAAGGAGGCGCCGCGCTGAGCGACCGCTGGCATGACAGTGTGAGTAAAAACCTGGCTTACGGTGAAGGCAGCACCAGTGGCTTTAACACTCAAGTCAGTCAAGGCATGAATGACATGCAAACAGCGGTTGACAGCGTGATTCAACAAACGGGTTGGACGAAAGACCAATCAAAAGCTTACCTGCAAAGTGTCTATGGCGGCTTCGAGGGCGGCGTAGGCACAGGCAAAGGGGCATCGCCATTCAATTTAGGCGCCAGTGGCGGCGTGAAATGGTCTGATGATGAACGTACGGCTTACAGCAAGATGAATACCGAGCAAAAGCAGCAGCTTGAGCAAGCCACGAAACAATACACCGAAGGGGCCAATGCCGTGACCAGTGCCGGCACGCAGGTGGATAATAAAGACACACGAACGTCGGTTGAGCAGTTTGCGCATGATTTTGCGATTAACGCTAGCAACACCAAATCTCTTGGTGCTAGCGTGATGCAAAGCCAATCGGACTTGAACGCCCTCTCAAACACCCAAACGCGCCTAGACTCTGGCAGTGCCAGCTTTACGGCCAACGCGATTCAAGGCTTCCAGAATTACTTGGAACGACAAGCAAAGCCAGAAGACGTCCAACGCCTGATGACCGCCCATCAACCGGAAGATATTGCTGATGCTAAAAAGTCTTGGCAAGAATTCACTCGCACTGAAGCGTTCGCCACCATGGCGGGGCTCGATGGTGACGCGGCAAAAATTGTGGGCAAAATGAACCAAGCGCACCAAGCCACCACACCGACAGGGCCACTTACCCTCTCACCGGAGCAAAACAACACGATGGAGAAAGAATGGGGGAGTACCGTCGATACCGTGGCTGCTACCCGCACGGCTATGCTGCACAACAATGAAACGGGCGGACTGTTTAATCAAGAGCGCTTTGATGGTGTCACCGATGAAGTGAGGTATCAACAAGAGGAGGCGCAGAAACCCATCAGCAAACCTGAGCCGATGATTAAACTGACCATCGCGTCGCAAGTCGAAGAGGAGGTCACTCCACCCGAAAGGACGGAATACGTCACCTCCGACCAAGCCTATCCAGCAACGCCAAGATACACAAAAAAACCGAAAACATAATATTGATCTCGGTGCATAAAAAAGAACTTTATGCACCGCCTAAATACTGGTATTATGAACAGGTTTCTAAAGGGAGAGTGACCATGAAAACAGTCTTACCATTACTGCTACTTACCTGTGCGAGCGTGCAAGTGCAAGCTCAACCCCGCTCTCCTGAGCTCACTCAACTGCTGAGCGAGATACACGAGCAGTACGAGCTCGCGGTAATAAATAAAAGACCATATTCCCAAGACCTGCCAGACATCACCAAACTGCCCTACTTCTTGCAGCACATTGATGAAACAGACACTGTGGGATCCATACGCTTAAACGCCTACCTACAAGGTTTGCATACTGCGTATTTTGGCAGTGCTAATCATCAAAAACGCCTAGGTGGAGGAAGCTGGTTCTGTATGCGTGACACGATGGCGCTCGACCCGAATCGCCATCCTGAGTTTCTTAAAGATATGATCTGGCTGGTGCTTGAGAAAACCGCCAAAAACGATCCACAGAAGTTTAGACGAGATAATTTCGCATCAGCATTCATGGTTTCGACAGAATATATTTTCGAATACGGCTTACAAACCGAATACCCTTGCTACAGCCCTATTCCTAAATCGTTGCAACTGAACGGCTGGAAATATTAATCTCGGCCAAAAACGATACGACTAATATTTTTGCCGCTTAGATACCCCTCAGAGCCTCGTGAGTTTTTATAGAACTTTCGAGGTTTTTGATTTTCAGCGCTCGTTTTATTTCAGACAAAAAAAGCCAGTACGAGAGAATAGGAACGGGTTAAATATCTCTACTCTAGACTAGGTATTCGTTAGCCGCTGCTTGGTAGTTACGATACGACAGAATCGCTTGGTTATCACACTAATTTAGGAAAGGCGATGACACGTTTTTGCCCCAAAGTGAGCCAGAGAGGGATTGAACTCAGTTTCAAACCCTGCAACTTGCCTTACTTTCGCTTAACTATTTTTAAGGCCTAGTAGCAGAGAAGTGAATATTGCTCTCTGGTCTTGTAGGCTCTCGAAGTATAGCTGGTCTAACTCTTCTACCTGAGCGATGGCTTTTTTCGTTAGAGATTCTCCAGTTTTCGAGAGTTTGAGCGAAAAACTACGTGTATCTCTAACGTCTTTATCTTTAATTATGATCTCATTAGCGACTAGAGTCTTCATCGACTTGGATAGTGTCATCTTATCCAAGCCAGTGATATTGACTATTTCTGCTTGTGTTGTTTTGTTTTTATTCTTGTTACACCATAGTATGGAGGCGAGTATAACGAACTGAGTATGATTAATATTTAGAGGCTTGAGGTGCTTCATTACCTCTGAATGCCATTTATTGTAAACAACCCAGAGTTGTAGACCTACGCTGTTCGAAGGGAGTTCGTGCTTAAACATTGTGTTCAGCCCTTTTTTTTAGTCCTTCAAGAGTAGACGGTAGACCTTTATAGATTTTCTTTCCAATGATTTTCCCAAACAAAAAACTAGTTAAACCTGAAAACTTAACTCTATGAATTACTTGAGTTACTTTTCCATTGACCTGCAAATGATGCTCAAATGATAGAACGCAGAATGGTAGTTTACTTGTTACAGTAAAGTGCTTATTTGGTATAGCATCTGCAATTACAATCTGTGATTTAGGTCCATTACTCGGCTTCAGAATACCCTTAGTGCCGATCTTGAATTCTCCCATGAGATGAGAGTAGTCAACTTCTTTATCCCATTGACTCCAATTTTCGACATCGGTATATAACGAATATATGTCTTGAGGTGAGGCTTCAATGCAAATACGTTCTTCAAAAATCATTCTGTTCCATCTCGATTGGAAGTTGGTAAACTAGTTTACTATATTTTGTTATGGGCATGTTTGCAAGAGCAAGTAAGTGTATTTGAATAGGAGGTAGGAGTGCACGCTTAATAACTCTTGTCTATAGACATTTAAAATGGGAACGAAGTTAACAATTTACCGTACCTGTAGTTATTCATTATTTTCTAATTTAGTAAAAGCGCTGGCAAGGTTTTGTCCAAAAATGGTTTATAAAATTGCTAACGATTGCTAACGATTGTGTGAATTTTTACCTATGGCACTTTCTAACTCGAAAGTACCCTTTTCTGCGTTAACGTAATTACTCAGTAGCAGATCACGCTACTGAAATCACCGTACTTTTTCTTATATGCCAAAAGTGTTAAAAAGATATGAGAACATCGATTGATGCTCTCTTAAATATCGGGGAGAGTACTGCTAAATAGTAAACACATTTCAGACACAAAAGGCCGCAATCAGCAGCCTAGTTTAAAATCTACTAATTCAAAGTTAAAGCATCAATTTGAAGCTCTTTAAGTGTGAGATGAAGCTTGGGAGTCTCTGCTTTTGTAAGCAAGCTAAGAACTCATCTTGGCTCATTGGTGGCCTTTTTAATGAAGCTCTTTGTTGCTGAGCAGCCTTAACGCATGCGCTACTGTCCAATTCGAACATATCGCACAGGAACTCGTCTGGATGTATTGCTGTTAGACCTAAAGGATCGAGGGCGCAAGAAGGAAAGTCTTTTAGGTTGAACGTAATGATAGACTCAGCCTGACCTTTAATGGCGGCAGCTACAACATGTCTATCATCAACATCGGGTAAAGTAAGGCCATCAATTAAAGACTCATACCCTTCAATCAAGCAGTCTGGAACATTTGCGTTCATTAACTGTCGAGTTCTTTGCAGTTGTTCTGCATTTAGCTCTGGCCTATTTTTCAGTAGATTTCGAGTCCATTCATCATGTATCTGTTCTGTCCATCGCGCTCTAAACAGGCCAGTATTGGCCAAGTACATTAGGTAGCTTCGGAGTGGAGCTGGGTACATTACACATGCGTCTAGAATTACCGTATATGACGCCATTAATATCCCATATCCATTTCTTGGTCTAATGCAGATAGTTCAGCAAGAGCAGCTAGTCTGTTCTCTTCTAGGCAGTTCTTGTACTCCATAAGATCAGCATGAGCTACCTTTCTACGGTTGCCAGTACGGCTAAACGGAATATCACCTGAATCAAGAAGCTTAATGAAAGTAGGACGAGACATGTTTAGCATATCAGCACCTTCTTGCGTTGTGAGTTCCGCATGAATAGGTGTGATGCTAACAGAGTTGCCTTGACCTAATTGAGTAAGCATCTCGATCATCATATTTAATGCGCTTGCTGGAATAGTTACTTCGTGAGTCTTACCAGACTTATCGACAACGTTAATCCTTTGAGCTTCACCATTAATTTCTATAACGGCTGACAACTCTTGGCTACCAAGCTTAGCCAGTGCCATTTCTTCAGCGCTTGGCAATTTTGTAGCAGTATTCATCGAGTTTCTCTCTAGTTTTTAGTTTCTGATGTCATGGTATACAAATCTTCTTACCATGACATTATCCGAAATATTCGAAAAAAAGTCAATATTCGAAATATTCGAAAGAAAGAGAGTGTCACATTATCGTTGGACTTAGTGCTCGTAGGCGGCCTAGTTTAAGGTCTATCAACGCATGCTTAACTATCTTTAATCATAGTACTTCAATATGTAGTGTATGAGAGGGATTGGTCAGCCAGATGTAGGCTAACTGATTGTTTATCAAACCATGTCGGTTCCAGTTCTGCTCGGATAAGCTTTTTTAAATGGTCTTTGTTGATTGGGGTTAGTTGGTCATTCATATAAGTTGGAGGTCATAAAGAACTTTATCATTCTGACAAATTTACCATGAAATCGCCTTGAAATCAGGCGACGCGGGAAAATACGAATACGATGGATCACCTCCCAGCGCAATAAGCAACGGGGACATTTTTAATAAAAGGCTCAAAGCCATTCGTTTCTAAAAACACTCGACCAATCACTGTCCGGTGATACCCATCATCAGCATAAAGCTCACCATCTCTATTACTCAGAGACCAATTTCACCTTTCTTCTTCAGAAAAATAGTAATCAGGATTGCTTTGAAGTTCTCGAACATAACGCTGACCACGTTCGAGACCGTGGTCAGCGCAAGGAAATAAAACCACCCAAGTTTTGCCAACATGTCGGGGCTCTAGACTCCCCACCCCGTCGGAGAGATTAACATCCGTGTCTAACCTTCTGCATGCGTAAATTTTTTCATATCAGAGCCCTACACAGCAATACCATTAGCCAACAACCGTTCAATTGTTGGCCAGCTTATCTGCATACGCAGGTAATTATCTAAAAAGTACTCCATTTCACTCTCAAGGAACCACGATGCCTAGACCTAAACGCGCGTCCGGCAACCACTTTACCCGTGGCGGACAAATTACTTTTCACTCCATTCGGATGTTCTTTCAAGTCAACAATACCTTAGTCTACGCCGCCATTTGGTCGGTGATAGCGCTCACTGGCGTTCTTACCTGGCTACGCGCGCCCGATAACGCCTTTTGGTCTGTGTTCTACTATTGGCGCAATCATATCTATGCCAGCCTTGGACACGATCTTAACAGCGAAGTCACGACTTTCTGGAGCGGGACACGCTACATTGGCACGCTCGCTTCCCAACTGGACAACACCCAACTCATCAATCTCTACGATAACGTGATACGCCAAATACAAATCAACTTTTTGATTGGCATCGGTATTGCTTTCACCATCTTAATGCTCGCCATGACTTTCTTTAAACGACAAGGCGAAAAACAAAGTGAAGATTTTCACGTCCGAGGTTTTCAATACGCAGAGCCCAAAGTACTCACTAACGACTTAAAAAAACGGGCAAAGAAACTCAAAAAACAGGGCGTAGGTAACGGACGGATTTCTGATTTCAAAGTGGATGGGCAGGCCTTATTTAAACATGAGTTTGAAGTTCAACATATGCTCATCGACGGCACCACAGGGGCAGGTAAATCCGTCATGCTTCGTAAACTATTACGCTGGATACGTAAACGTGGAGATAAAGCCATTATTTATGATAAAGGCTGTACCTTTACCAGTAAGTTCTTTGACCCTACCCAAGACACCTTACTCAATCCCTTCGATGAACGCTGCGCCAATTGGGATGTGTGGTGTGATGCGAAAGAAGCCCCTGACTTTGAAAATATAGCCAGCGCACTTATCCCGCAACATGGCGAAGGCGATCCGTTCTGGGTGGATTCCGCTCGGACTATTTTTTCGAGTGCGGCGTATCGCATGAGCCAAGATGACAAGCCCTGCTCGACCGCAAGGCTGCTCAGTCTGATACTCACGTCTGAACTTGAAACCCTGGGTAATTTCCTGCAAGGCACAGAGTCTGCGTCCCTGGTCTCGAAAGACATCAAAAAGACGGCCATCTCCATTAAGTCGGTGCTCGCCACCTACATCAAGAGCCTACGATTTTTGGATGGATTGGATGACAAAGACGCGAAAGGAAAGCCCAAACGCAAACCGTTTTCTATCACCGATTGGGTGCAAGACGATAAACAAAAAGGCTTTTTGTTCTTATCCAGTAACGCGCAGCAACACGCCTCTCTGCGTCCTTTGATTTCGACTTGGCTTGCCATTGCTTCTAACGCTATCTTGGGACTCAAAGACGATGAAGATCGCCGTATCTGGGTGATTATGGATGAAATGCCAAGTCTGCATAAACTGCCTGAGCTTGACACCATCATTGCCGAAGTGCGTAAGTTTGGAGGCTGTTATGTGATTGGTCTCCAGTCTTATGCTCAGCTCGTGAAAACCTACGGCAAAAACACCGCGGACGTCATTTTTGACTTACTCAACTCCCGTTTTTACTTTCGTGCCCCCTCCGCGCAAATGGCGCAAATCTCGTCAAAAGATTTAGGTGAGCAAGAGGTGGACGTGTCAATAGAGCACATTTCTTACGGTGCAAATGCGTTGCGTGACGGGGTATCGATTGGTCACCAAACCGTCACCCGCCCTGTTGTCTCTAGCAGTGAAATACAAGCCATGGATGATTTGCAATGTTACCTTCGCGTACCAGGAAGCAGCTTTATCACTCAACTGGATTTGCACTTTGATAAGATGCGAGATGTGACACCGGCCTTTATTAAGCGTGATTACACCCCATCGCCCGCCATGACCAAGGCGTATCAAAAAGCGATTTACTTTGAGTGTGTCGCCCCAGGTATGCTCCTCAACGAAGAAGAGCGTAACGCACTCACAGAAATCCAAGCCAAGCAATTTGAAACGCCGGAAGAGATGAAGCTGGAAACCGACCAAATCCAACAAGCACAACGAAGTGAGACAGTCAAAGCGTTAGCCAGCAAGGAGTCGGAAAAGCTCAAATCAGACAATGACCATCAAGAGCGCGCGCAACAAGAGCTTGAAGAGTCGGCGATATCTCAAGATATCGAGATGGACTCTGGAGAAATGGTAGAATAAATAGCCATTGCGCTTTAAGGAACTTAAATCCCCTCTTAAATGGTCAACTTATCAAAAACTAGGTGTCGAGGGCATTTAAACAAAGATGTTAATCACCTCAACAATGGAAAGTAATTATGAACCCTAAAACCCAATACGGACTGCAAATGAAATACCCTTACAACCAACCTATCCCTAAAGCACATCAACTGCCTGTATGGAAAGACGATTAATGCGTTATCTTTTCCTACACAAAGAAAATGAATATCTTTTATTGAGTAATGAAAATGGCACATTAAAAGAGGAGGCAAGTCAACTGACGCAGCAAGGATTTACTTGTTTCCTGCACTCCCCCATCGAGGCAGAAGAGAAAGAAACCGCGAAAACGTTATACCTTAAAGAGTTATTATTTTGCGCAACCAATTGTCACATTATCGCCATTCACCAATTAACAGGACAAGAAGTGTGGAGAAATCGGCCACAAGGAAAAGAGTACCAGGCATTAGGAACCACTACGCTCTTGCTAGAAAAAGGTATGTTGATTTGCGGCTCTAACGGATGCGTATTTGCGCTATGCCCCTTTTCAGGCTCTCTTTATATGGGATAATAGTTTACCAAATCTTGGTTTTGGCACAGTGACGCTGGCAACGACACAACAAAACACAACAATTGAAACCATCGTGATTACTCAAACAAACACGACACATGGTCATGAGCACGGTCATCATACTCGCCACTCAATTTCTCCCTCCATCATCGAATACAATAACCTATGATGAAAAAATACGATGCGGCCCTGACATGTTAAAACAACCTGAACCACTCTTTGTTCTCGATATGCTCGACGGCAACGACTGGCGACATTTCGTGCTTACTTATAGAGACGCTAAAAGGTTGATGCCCTCTACATTGCGTATGCGCTAGAGTTAGATATTCCTGTGGTGGCAGATGATCAAGGCATGGCTGACTTAGCTGAAGCGTTTGAAGTGAAGTCTATTCCGACTTTAGAGTTAATGAAAATTATGCATAACAACGGTCATGCAGATATCGGCAAAATCAAAGGTATTGTTGACTATTGGATCGCAATTGGAGATTGCCCAGCTAATCTCCATCGTGAGCTTAAGAAATTTTTTTCTGAGTTATAAAAATGATCAAACTCTATTGTTCTCCGATATTTAAAGACGGTCATATCGAAGCGAAAATACATCCCCTGCACGTTCCCTCTTATGGGTAAGAGCCCTGAATAAGCAGAACATTCAATGGCTTCACTTTCCAAATACGGGGCGACTGTACCCACCCCATTTTAACCTTGCTGGATAAATATTGGTTTGCTCTACCTGCTATATGCTTGCATGTAGAGGTGGAGTAAGCCCGACAAACGCAGTGCGTCAGCGGTTGTTTAATCTGCGCTCTTATCTTTATGAAATATCACGATTCAAGAGTAATGGCGAACTTGATGAGAAATTTAAGGAGGCCTTATGCCTAAGTATGACCACGATTATTTAGAGGAGGATAATGAATTCTATCCAGCTCCCTCTTTTCCAATGACCCTTAAGATGAAAGATGAATTCAAAGCATTTCTTTTTGACTGTTCTAAAGAGGAACTTGTCGAACATGCTCATCAGTTTTTGAGCATAGAAAATGACATCGTTAAACAATTACAAGACTGGTCGAGTCTAAGTGATTGTCGGAACTTAGCTAACCGCATGAAAATTGACCACAACTTTAACTCGCCGAACCTTCAAGAGTGGGTGAAGTTTCTCATTCAGATAGCAACAAAGGCAGAGAGGATGCTCTCGATTGATAAGAAAGCAATGAGTAGCCTTGCCAGCAATGACCCAGGTGCATACGCACAAGCTCTTCTGTTTAGAAGAGCGTTTTGCTTTGATAGATACTCTGTCGGAGATTTTACGAAAAATCACCTTCGTGATGAGTTATCTTTTAGTGCCTCAGATCATGCTCTTTGGCTGTTGTATGTTGAGCGGTTCCCTGACAACCCATTACCTCAAAAGATAGAGCGAGTGACAGCAGCACCACCCACGCATCCATTGGAATAAATCTCATTCATTTAGTAGATAATGAGCTAAGTTATCACAGCTACTGTTGGACTGGAAAAACCAGTGTAAAACTTGTTTAGCACGAGTAATTGCAACATATGCAAGTCGATGAGATATCAGGGGATCGATAATATAGCCCTTCACGGATAAAGTTTGTTTTGGAAGGGGGAATGTTGCCTAACACGATGACACAGTCCCCCTTAAACCCCTTACTAGCATGAATAGTTAGAGACTTGATTACCTTAATCTTGTCAGCATTTTTCTTAATTAAGTCGTTCCATTTCAAAGATTTTTTGAATATTTGTTATTGAAAGATCTATATAAAATGTAAATCGGCTTATCTTTCGTAGGTTTTCTCTTCTCCAACTCTTTTTCAAGAGTGATAGCAGCAAGCTCGTAGTCGATGTATGAGTATAGATCCGAATAAAATCTTTCTTCGTAGGCTGGATAAATATGACATCCAGGGTCTACATGTCTTTCTTCATTTGCACAAAATTTATAACTTTTTGAGGACTTATTTCTGACTTTATCAGCGCAAGTTTGTCCTTTGGTCAGTATTGTTGAGTGGCTTCGATGGTTTGCCTCTAGTGATATGCTTTCATGAGTATGGTCTGTTGTGAAATAGCGCTCAAAATGCGTAATGTACAGCGCAGAGCTCCCTCTCCAACCATAAATTGATTGAAGGTCATCCCCAATACAAATGAGCGAACCGCCCGGTCTTGTTTGATTAGAAGAAAGGTGTCTCTTTATTTGCCTAAAAAATCCAATAATATTGGGTGATATGTCTTTAAACTCATCTATTAGTAAATGGTTGTATTTCAGTAGCCGTTGAGTGTCGTGGCTATTGTATGCAGGATGATTAGGGTCAGAGAAGTCATAAAAAACATCATTAAAAGTTGTGTATCCACTCATGTTCAATTTCTTTTTCCAGTTTCTATGGAATGACCAAGCTAGCCATAGAAACTGAGAGTCGATAGCGTTGCAGTTTGAGTGTCCACATAAGTTATCAATGCCCTATTTTGTAAAGGTATAGAGGGGCACCCCAATGGAGTAAGAAAAGTCGATAATACTTTCAAACTGCTTATGTATCAGATTGCTCCCACTTCGAGTCGTTGAAATGAAATCGCCCTGACAGCAAAAATTAAAACTAGGAACGCACCATTTTTCATCCACCGCCTTTCGCATGAGCCAGGACAATAAACCCGCGACGACCGCACGCCTATTGAGTTTAATTTTGACCAGTGAGCTTGAAGCGTTAGGTAATTTTCTGGAAGGCACCGAGGCCGCCGCCCTGGCATCGAAGACATCAAGAAAATCGCGATTTCCATCAAATCGGTATTGGCCACCTACATGAAAAGCATGCGTCACTGCGACCGCTCATCTCCATGTGGTTGGCTATCGCGTCCGCGGGCTCTTTATCACTGTATAGTTTGAAGCGCATCGTGGTTTTTTTGTTAAAAAACGCCCCAACACTCCTCACTACCTCGTACTCACCTCTGCAGGATTCGCTTTACTCCTGAGCATCAGCATGGAGTACTCGTTATTTGGTTTATTGAATTCGATAGGCCTGACTTTCATTTACTTAGCACCCATCGTGTTAAAAAGTGCACTGACTCAATCTTAGTAATGACTAGATATTTAGTTATAGTGCACCATAAGCGCACGTAAGGCCTATCATTGATGAGATTCATTAAAGGAAAATCGATGAAAAGCGTAACGCCCCATGGAGACTACACCCTAGAGCCTCATCATCTCGAATAATCACTCAACCACTCTTCCAAGCCTTGCCATTGCAAGGCTTTTTTACGTTCATTCATCAAGGAATTACCATGTCAAATAAGACCCTCTTTAATTCTGACCATCTACCGATATTAAAGAAACAATTACACACTATATTCGATCAACTTACCTTCGCTGAAATCATTCAGGGCAACGCCCCCGAAAAAAACACATGGTTATCGATTTGCGCTCAAGCGGTAGGTTATGGCGACTGGGACGACTTAAAAGCGCAAGCAGTCACGCACCACGAGCCAACCCACAACATTCTATTTAACCAAGCATCCATCATTCCTTTCATCCAAAGTGTCAGAGTCAGCTTGGGGGAGCACATCGACAATATTGAAGGCTTTACCCATGTCATACTAAGAAACTTAACGTCCGAAGAGTTAAACGCCATGAATGGCAATGAAGAAGAACTTCCACCACTACCCAAAGCGCCAACGTCCTATACGTTAGAATTAGGCCCGAATACGGCCTATGCCCGCGACCTTTTAGATTGGCTGTGGCCAAGAACAAAAAATTACCAAGTGGACCCTATCAACACTCAGTATCTAGCGCACATGAAAGAAAAGCGAATGAGCTTGAGCAAGTCTCAAGCAAAAGAGCGCGCTTTGGATGTTTACCCACACTCTGGCATGCTAATCAGAGACATATTAGAGCAACTGATTTCAGACGAGTACCTAGAACTCAACGATGATCAAAGGTGCGTAACTTTTACTCGCAAAGGTCTTAATTATCTCAACGGAAAAATGACCAACGAATATGACGACCAATGGAAAGAATGGTTTAAGGCATTTGCAGCGCATCTCAAAAAAATCCCATACCGATACATCAAGATAGATTGGACACCCTATATCGATTTATATGCCCGGGGCATGTCACCCATTGAGGCGGCAAAAAGTCTTGAATGGTCAGAATGCTACACTCAAGCACACTCAGAGATCCAATCGGCCATTAAACACCAACTCGACATCCATTTGCCTCAATACCCCAAGGAGCGATACCTTCAATTTACGCCTAGAATATTTCTGACACCTGAGCTGACCAGCAACAAGGTAACAGACATTCATTTTGAGTTTATAGGCCCCGACTGGGCGAAACCAAACGGCAATCTAAAAACAAAGCGCTTTTGGCCAAACAAACGCTACGTGTCTGTGCATTTAGAGACCTCGCCGAAAAGTCGAGGTTGGTATGCCGTCATTCCCGATGAGGTTGATTGTTTTCAAGTAAGCTACAAATGGACAAGCCAGTCCCATTCTTTTGCAAGCGTCACCCACCATATGACTTACCAGTTAGAGCCAAATATAGAGTGTGCTCAAGATTGGCTGTATGGCAATGAGTGCATGAAGCATTCTGATTCTTCGAAACTAGCGATGACCGCCGATGAATATAGCTTTAACCGCCTGGAATGCCTAACTCATGGCAAACATTTAACCAATGAAGAAATTGTAGCGTTAGACCGATTTAAAGCGGGCATTACATCCATTCACCTTGATGAAAATGGCGTCATCATTCACGAAGAACGAACGTTAACCGCTAGCAATTCCTTTGCTTGTGTTGGGATCATTTTGTAACCACACCTCTTTTAATTCCACTTCCCCCTTAACCTCCACTCACCGCTCAGTTTTGCTGCTAGCGGCAATTTGCGTTGCATAAGGAAAATACTCATGCTTTCTATTAGCCCACTGAAATCCGCTTCTGGCGCTGCCAAATATTACCTCAGCGAAGAAAACCCCAAAGACCTACCTGACGTCTCTTTAGAAAAAGACGCGGGCGACAACTATTACCTCAAGGAAAAAGACCAGGTAGAAAACACCTTCTGGCATGGCAAGCTGGCCATCGAAGCGGGACTGGCGGGTAAACCCGTAGAGCAAGCCACCCTAGAATCGGTGCTTTCTGGCAACCTTGGTGGTGAAACCATTAAAGGGAAACGAGATAACCATAAATGCGGTTTAGATCTGACTTTGTCCGTATCTAAAGGCTTCTCCATTTTAGCGTTAGGCGGTGGGGATACACGATTACTTGGCATTCTCAAAGACGCAGTTAAGTTTGTCGCCAATGAAATTGAAAAAGACACCGCACAAGTAACATCCATCAATATAGAAGGCGAACGTGAGTATCACAACACAGACAACATGATTTTCGCTGCCATCGGTCATAAGACCAGCCGTGAAAATGACATGCAACTTCATTACCACTTGTTAACCCCAAATATGACGCGAGATCAGGAGGGACAACTTCGCTCACTCGCTTCAACCATTAAGCAAAAAGGGGGCGTGATTAACGGGACTGGCGAACGCATCTATAACTTCCAAAAATATTACACGGCGTTATTTCACAGCAAAATAGCGCATGACGTTGAAGGCATTGGCTATCAAACTCATGGGCTAGGCAATGGACAGGTAGACATCTCTGGCGTACCGCAACCTCTCATTGAGGGTTCCTCTACTCGAAAGCAACAAATTGACCAACAAGCCTTAAACTTTGGTGACACGCAAGCAGCAAGAGATACCGCTGCGCTTGACACCCGTAAAAGCAAAAATTATCAGACCAGCAGTGAACTCACTACAAAGTGGCAGCAGCAAATTAAAGATATGGGGTACAAGCCCGAAGAGTTGGTAAAGAATGCACAACAATTCACTAAACAAGAATTTCAGCCAGCCTTAATCGCTCAAGAAGCCCTGTCGCGTGCTATTTCTCATCTTGAACAAAACAATACAGCCCTTCGCTTAGAAAAAATCGTTGAACTGGCTGTTTCTGATTTTACCAAAGGCGGTATTCAAGCCAATGCCATTGAAGTAAAAACCATCGCAGATGAATGGATTAAAAATGGCACACTCATACCTTTAGGAGAGAAAGGGCAATACACCACCAAAGGCTTAATTGATAACGAACAAGCGCTTATCGACAGCACCCAAGGTCGGGCGCATCACATGCGCACCCACGTTGAATCCAGCACGCTCAACAAGCTTGCTATCCCTGAAAACCAGCAGCGTATCTTGACTGACCTGTACCACTCCACCAAACAGTTCCATGTGGTCAATGTACACGGCTCATCACAAGATATTGCGCAGCAGCTACTCAACGTAGGAAATCACAGCGGTAAACGTGTCCAATTGGTCTCCCAAAGCGTGAAAGCTAAGACAGAGGGCATGGAGAGCGTACAGCGCAAGAGTCAAACACTCAGTGCCTGGGTCGGTCAGCTCTTTTCACCAGAGCAGCGCCACACTACCCACAGCTTATTGCAAAGCGATACGCTGCTGACCAATAAAGACGTCTTGCTCATCGATGACGCCAATAAGATGAGCGCGAATGAGTTGTTAGCCCTCACCGATAAAGCCAAACAATCGAGCAGTAAAGTGGTGATGCTTAACCGCGTATCAAGCCGTCAGGGATTTAAAACCAATAACGCTATCTCGTTGTATCAAAAAGGCAATGTGGAGAGTCATTCCTGGGTCGGCAAGCGAGCCAGCCATACCAACGTGAAACTGCATGACAATGATAGCGATAGGATAGCGCGGGTGTACGCCGACCTCCCTGATAAAGCCAACACGCAAGTGATTGCCACCTCCAGCGTCGAGCAGCGGCGGTTAACCGAAGCGATACGGGGCCAACTGAAAAATACCGGCGCCCTCGCCAGACACGAAACCACCCTATTCACTCAAACCCCTCACCACCTCTCCAAAGCGCAACAACCCCTCGTTCAACACTACAAACCAGGCATGACACTCACCCACTGGGAGAAAAACAAACCTCAGAGCTTTGTCATCGCCAGCATCGATAAAGAGAGCAACACCATGACCGCACTCAGCAAACGCGATGGACAGTCACACACCTTTGACCCGTCCAGTCGCACCTTTAAGCGCATGAAGATGCAAATCAGCAAACCGCAAAGCCTCAACATCGCCCAAGGCGAACGTCTTCGCTCGTTAGGCAAACACTTCCCTGCCGGTTTGGACGTCAATAAAAGTTACACTGTCACAAGCGCTAGCAAAGAGAGCCTCACGCTTGAGAGCCAAGGTCAAACGCAGCGCGTCAACTTAGAGAGCTTAAAAGACGCGCCGCTGCAATACGACTATGTTCACGGCGCCCACCATATTGAGCAAAAAGCCCATACCTTGCTGTCAGGTAAAGCATTTACTTTATCTAAGCCCCTGATAAACGACCTGACCGAAAAAACAGAGCGCCTTGATATCTTCACCGACAAACCGGACAAAGCCCAAAGCGCACTTGAGAAAGAGCAAGTCTCCCCGTCAGCCATTGAGCGCGTATTACAGACGCAAAACGTCAACGACCGCTACCTAAATGACGCCACCCAAGATTGGCTAAAGCACGATGTCAGTCAGGCACTGTCAGCACTAGCCAAAGCGCAAAACGCCCCACTCATCGAAAAAGCGGTCAGTTTTGCCCTGAACCACCTCTCAGAGCGAGAAGCGGCGTTTAGCCAAAAAGCGTTAGTGGTGGAAGCGGTGCGTTACGCCTTTGAAGAAGCCGGAGGCTCTATGACCAAAGAGCAGGTTGAAACAGAACTGACTAAACGCAGCGACACCCTCTCTGCAGAGTACAGTGACGGCACACGCTGGACGACGCACGCCGCGCTGGAGACTGAAAAGCGCATCTTGCAAAACATCGATGATGGTAAAGACCAACATCAGCCTTTTGCCACACCTAAACAGGTGCAAGACTTTCTCAATACCAAGCCTCGCCTAACCCAAGGGCAAAAGGACGCCATCACCCTCATATCAACCACCAAGGACAGCTTTGTGGCCATCCAAGGGTTAGCCGGCACAGGTAAGTCCACCATGCTTGAATCCAATACTGAACTTATCCAGTTAGTGAAAGAAGCCAGCCAGCAACCAGAGCAAAGCGTCATCGGTCTTGCGCCCACTCACGCCGCGGTTGCAGAGCTAGAAAGCAAAGGCGTGAAAGCGCAAACGCTAGACAGTTTGCTTTCTGACATCCGGCAAGGCAATCGAGAAGCCAGTGACTATCAACACACCTTGTTCTTTCTCGATGAAAGCTCCATGGTCAGCAACAAGCAAGCCGATGAGTTCACAAAGCTCGTCAATGACAGTCAGTCCAAAACAGTCAAATTGGGCGATAAAGAGCAGCTTTTATCACTCAGTGCCGGTAAACCCTTTGAGCTAGCCATAAGCCAAGGCCGCATCGATACCGCTTACATGACCGACATCATCCGTCAGCAAAACGACACCTTACTTAATGCGGCGCAAAACATCATTGATAAGCAGCCACAGAGCGCCCTGGATAAGCTCCAGCAGCAAGCCCCTGATACTCAAGGCAACCGCCAGCATGTCATTTCCACGCTGAATGAACACCGTAAAGACCGACACAAAGCGCAGTTAGAAGCCACAGAAAAACTGCCCTATATGATCGCCAAGGACTATCTAGAGCGCACACCAGAGACGCGAGAAAACACACTTCTCATTCTTTACACCAACAAGGAGCGAGACCAAACTACCGAATACATCCGAGTCGGATTGATGAAAAAGAGTGAGTTAGGCAAAGAGAACGTCATCGCAACCCGGCTACGCTCAATCGGTGCGACGGGTGAAGAGCTCACCACCATGATGCCGTATCAAAAAGGCTTAATACTGAGCACCAGACCCGGTGAGTACGCGACAATCACTCACGTAGATTCAGAGCATGGCGTAGTAACACTTCAAGACGCGAGTACAGGTAAGACAAGGCCGTTCTTACCCCGCAATCGAGACCATACCTTCACGACACTGTTTAGCGTGTCAGAAAAACCCCTCTCAACGGGCGATAAAATCATCACCCGTTTTACCGATAAAGAGCGCGGCATTAAAGCCAACGTGGAGTACCGCATCACGCAAGCGACTACAGACAGTATTGTCGCTCAATCTAAGACAGGACAAACACTCAACCTTCACCCTAATGCGCTTAAAGACGGGCACTGGGACTACGCGTACAGTCGAACCGCAGACATGGCGCAAGGATCCACCTATCAACACGTCATTAGCGCGATACAAAGCAAAGGCGCACTGACCAACTTAAGACGCGCCGGTATCGATGTGACTCGTGCCAGTCAGCACATTCGGCTCTATACCGACAACACAAAACAACTGGTCAAAAGCTGGCTTTCTAAAGAGAGCCACAAAGCCAGCGCGATAGAAACCCTCAACCAAATCCCACCCAAAGACACCACTTACTTTAACCGTAATGCCCTCCCTCATGAGGACGTCCGGTTCCAAAATAAAAGCGGTGACTTTGACTACAACAAATTTAGGGAGCACATCAATACGCAACTACCAAAATACACAGAAAGCCTCGCCGTTCAGTTATTAGGCCAGCCGAATCAATCCAAATCAGACCGGGATTACTTAACCTTTGGCATTGGTAAATCAGCCATTAAAGTGACCCTAACAGGAGAGCATCGAGGGTATTTTAAAGACTACACCACGGGCGAAAAAGGCGCATTGATTAACCTAATCATGAGTCATAAGGAAATGAATTATAAAGCCGCGATGAATGAAGCGCACAAGATGCTCAATGAGCCGGACAAATATCAATTGGAGGAAAACAGTAAACACGAAAAATTACTGAGCACCACCCCAAGGCATATTGCGCAGTTTGAAGAAAGGGCTAAGGATTATATCAATCAAAGCTTACCGATGGATAACACACTGGCCCAAACGTACTTAAACAAGCTCGGTGTCAATAACATTGAAAACAACCATGTAAAATTCCACCCGGCGGTCTATTCATCCGAAGATAGATCCCTTCACCCTGCGATGCTAACCAACATCCACAATAAACAAGGTGAAACCAAAGCCATAGAAGTGACCTATTTAGACACTCAAGGAAATAAAGACTCCTCCCTAGATATTAATCCAAGAACCCTAGGAAAAAAATCCAAACAATTAACACAATTCCATCAGGGGGAGGATTTAAACACCACCATCATCAGCACATCGATAGAAAACTCGTTTTTAATTCGAGACCAAACTCAAGGGCAGATTGACATTATCAACGTCAATCATAAGAACGACATTCAAAACATCTCTACCGATGAACTGAGACAGAACATCATTATTGTATTAAATCACGGCAACCACGATTTAAACCCGAACAACATTGAGAAAATCGTCGAGAACTTTAATGGTCGAGACATTCAATTCATGTCAGATGATAACCTTAAAGAGGACATCAAATCATGCCTTGATAAACTAGAGCAAGATAACAGCGCACATAACATTGAATTAAGTGAGCCACACATTTCTCATCAAGAGAGCGAATTAGACACCCTCAACTATAATGAGAAAAAAGAAACCGACAGCCAATCACTCGATCACTTTGAGCCAAAAGAATATTCCCCTCAAAAAGAGATGGAATTTAATCAATCAGAGAAAGAGAGCCATTGGGAAGACAGAGAAATCGACAGAGAGTTAGAGCGATAATAAAAGGGTAGCCAATGGCTACCCTTTTTTTTCGCCTTCAAGATATTCATCGACGCTTTTATCAACCAAAGCGGTATTGGATTTTCTTTGCTCAATCGAATCCGCTTTATTCTTATAATACCCCTCCCCATCAAAGCTATGCGCCAAATTTAAATTTAGCACGCCTTGTACTTGCCTAACTCTACGATACGTTTCTTCCATCAACTCACGGTTCGACGGCCTTTCATCGTCACTGTCATTCAGTTTGATACGCAACGCCAAGGTGAAAAGCTGACGAGTTGCCTCAGCATCACTTAACTTTTCTCTATCTCTGAACTTCTTAAAATCTTGCTCTAGCTTCCCTCGAAGGGAGCTTTGTAAAGGGTAAGAACGCGACATAATTTAGCCTTTTCTCCTCAATGAATGTCAATGAAGTCCACTTTTAAACCCCAATGAAATCCAATAAACTCTCAATGTAAACCCATTGTACTTAGTTTTAAAAAAACCGCCAAAGCCTTACCTACAAAGGGATAAATAATAATTCAATTAAATCCCATTGAATTTAGATTGAAATAACCGCAACCCCTTATACAGAAAGGCGTCAATGATAATTCAATGTGATTACATATTTTCACACTAGGATTTCAGCGGCTAATTAGTTGAGATTTTGAAAATTTTTTCACGCTCTATTTCACCTCCACCAATAAACATAAGTCATTGTTTTTATTATCTTTATATTTCTCACAGACAACCATTCACATTGAAATCAATGTGCCGTAGGGTGTGGATGATTCTAAAGAAGTGACGATCAACTCCAATGAACTTCCGTTTGTTTTGTGTTTTTGGGTGGTGCTCTAGGAACAACGAGAGCAAAAGCCGAACCGTTGGCGATTGAATCAAGGGTGATAATGTAAATATTGAGAGGGATGGAAAGCGGAAAAGGAAGAGTTTGAGATAGTCAGCACCGCACCACAATGGTGCATAGCTGCTAATTTTAATTACGGTTGGTAATAAACTTTTTGTACTTTTTGGATGTATATTTTTCTAGCGTTTTCGGTGCGTTTAGAAAATCCGGCATTATATGCCCCGACACTGTTCCAGTTATAGCCATGTGTAGCAAAGTTAGAGCTTAATACCCATGCGCCTAATGAAACATTAAAACACGGCTCATAAATATTCGTTTTGTTTAAGTTAAATTCAGCGAGTCGGGAGAACCAACTAGAGTTAATTTGCATCAACCCAAAATCACGGCTTATAATTTTTCCCGACCTGTTTTTATTTTCATTGTAAGCGTTGGGATCAAGACTGCTTTCGACCTGAGCAATAGAACGCAACAATTTTGGATCAACATTGTAATGAGATCCGGCTTCATCAAAACAGAACGCGCCCGCAGCGGTTGGGAACAATAACAATAGCAATAGCAAAGATAATTTTTTCATAATCAAAAAAAATGGAGTCCGTTGTGTACTCCATTCTATCGCATATTGAAAGTGATTAATATTCACTCGGTAGTAAAACAGTTGTTACGCTTCTATCTCGCTCGGTAATGATCCATATACGTTCACCGCACAGTATGTATTCAGATATAATACGCTCGCCTGTTTTGGCCGCTTCGTCATTGGTTATTTCATCCTCAGCACAAACATTACCCCAATCCCCATTATTATGACGCATTAAGTAAATGTGTAAACTTGCCCCAATATTTTTATCCAGTAATTCAGCAATGCCTTGCGTCATGACTATCTCTCCTAACTCAAAAGGTATTGCTGTACAAACATAACGTTGTGCTTTCATTTCTTCTTGATTTGGAGTAGTATTCAAAGTGTTCATTTTATGTTACCTCATATTACTTAACTTGAACATGCCTCAATATTTACGTCTAATAAATATTGAGGCTTTTTATTTTTGGTTAATACACATCTTCTGTTTTACGAATATGATTAAATACCTCATAAATATCATCGTATGAATAGCCGTATTCTTCGAGCTTATCAACACAATCACAAATATCATTCGTATAAAAACATTCATGATTGAATAGCTCACGGCGAATAATGGCTTGCTTTCCATTTTCTTCAATATCTTTTTTGATCCCCTCTTTTTGAATTTCACCTAAACGCACCACTAAATTTTTAGCGTTACTTTCTGGGACAATCATTCCCATTCCAAGCGATACATATTCAATGCCTTTTTTCTTGGCATCATTAAACTGTTGATTAGAGAAAGCGAAAAATGCGCCTAGTTCATTGAATAAATCGGTTTGAGCTTGTTGGGTGCGTATTTTCATCTAAGCAGATCACCTAATAACATCCATCGAGATCGCTTAGTACCATTCATGGAGATCACCAATTACCATCGATGAAGATCACTTTTCAGTGTCGATGTTATTACCTGATCTCCATCGATGTTATTTTTCCCGCCTCATAGATGTGTGAAATCCTATCCTAAATATCGTTATTTCGATTTTTTGGGAACAATATGCCGACACCATCTATCACTATGAGAAAACTTAAAGAAATCCTGCGCTTAAAATACGGTGCAAAACTTAGCCATCGACAAATAGCTCGAAGCTTGTCTATCTCAGCTTCAGTCGTCTCGCGATATGCGAATAGAGCCTCACAACTTGGTATTTCCCAATGGCCACTGCTGGAAGGCTGGGACGATGCCATGTTGAGCAGAGAGTTCCTCAAAACGACAGTGGCTCCTAAAAAGTATGCGTTACCCGATTGGGCCGATGTCCATAAGCAGCTTCGCTCTAAAACCATGACACTTCAGCTTTTATGGGAAGAATACGCCGAACGTAATAGCGATGGTCACTACAGCTATAATCACTACTGCCGTTTATACAAAGCTTGGAACAAAACCATGACGCCTTCGATGCGCCAGGTTCACAAGGCTGGTGAAAAGCTATTTATCGATTACTGTGGGCCTACCATGGACATTGTCGATCCTGATAGCGGAGAAATAAGAACGGCTCAAATCTTCGTCGCAACGATGGGGGCTTCAAGTTACACCTATGCTGAAGCAACCTGGTCCCAGGGGCTTGAGGACTGGGTCATGAGCCATGTCCGATGCTTTGGTTATCTGGAAGGTACACCTGAAATCGTGGTTCCTGATAACTTAAAAAGCAGCACAACAAGAGCATGCCGGTATGACCCCGACATCAACCCTACTTACCAACAGATGTTGGCACACTATGGCGTCGCTGTGATGCCAGCAAGACCAAGAAAGCCCAAAGATAAGGCAAAGGTGGAAACAGCCGTCCAAGTCGTTGAGAGGTGGATAATGGCTAAGCTCCGACATGAAACCTTCTTCAGCCTGAGTTCACTCAATTATCGTATCAAGGAGCTCTTGCTCGAGCTCAATCAAAGACCGATGCAGAAGCTAAAGAGTTCTCGATACGAACTCTTCACCCAACTCGATAAACCTGAGCTTAACGCACTCCCACGGCAAGCGTATCACTACACCTACGTAAAAAAGGTACGCGTTCATATGGACTATCATGTAGAGCTTGATGGGCATTACTACTCAGTACCATACCGCTTACTTCGGGAGCAGTTAGAGGCACATATTAGCGGTGAACTAGTCACGCTTTACCATAACGGTCAACTTGTCTCTAGTCACCCAAGGAAGCGACAGTTCGGTTACAGTACGTTAGAAAAACACATGCCAGAAAATCATCGTCAGTATGCACAATGGACACCGGAACGCTTCTTAAAATGGGGGGCAGCAAGTGGTGAGTCGACGGTAAAACTAATGAACCATATCTTCGATAGCAAAGACCATCCGACTCAAGCATACCGTTATCTCATGGGGTTAATGCAGCTACATAAACCCTACGGTTATCACAGGCTGAATGACGCGTGTAAGCGAGCGTTAGCGACCGGTGTATACCGACTCAAAGGAATTAAATCCATCTTAGAGAAAGGGCTTGATAAGCGGCCTCTTCCTCAGCCTACTTCGGATCATCTAGCGGACCTAGAACACTGCAACGTACGAGGCAGTGAGTATTATCACTAAGCACAGGAAATCGATATGCAAGCCATACATAACCAACTGACCCAACTGAAGCTCTCAGGCATAAAAAGTGCTCTAGAGCATCAACATGAAATCCCTAGTACTTACCAAGAAATGAGCTTCGAAGAACGACTTAGCTTACTGTTGGATGAAGAACTGACACAGAGAGAAAATAAAAGGATCGCTCGCCTGCTAAAGCAGGCGCGCTTCAGGCTTCATGCGGAGTTAGAAGAACTGGATTACCGCTCAGGTAGAGGATTAGAGAAATCCGTAATCCGAAACTTAGCAAGCGGCCAATGGTTAAGCCGGAAACAAAATATCCTTCTTACAGGAGCGACAGGGTGTGGAAAAACGTACTTAGCTTGTGCTCTAGGGCGGCATATCTGTCGACAGGGGCATAGCGTTTACTACTTCCGTCTAAAGAACCTCTTAGAAGAATGTTATCAAAGTCATGCTGATGGTAGCTATCCCAAGCTTCTTGGGAAGCTTGCAAAGAGTGCTCTCCTCATCATCGATGACTGGGGGGCTTGAGCCTCTTGCCGCCGATCAGCGTAGTGATCTACTTGAAATCATCGATCAACATTATCAAAAAGGGTCAATCTTGCTCATCAGCCAACTCCCGATAGAGGAGTGGCATAGGATGATCGGAGATGCTACTCACGCAGATGCGATCTTAGACCGTCTCGTTCACGGAAGCATAAAAGTGAACTTAGCGGGAGAATCAATGAGAAAAGTATGTAGTCAGTTGACGGAAGGAGATCAGTAAATGTAAGTTAAAAGAGGGTTCTATGAAGCCGGAGAAAACTGATCTCCATCGATGTTATTACCCGATCTCCTTCATGTTAATACGCAAACCCCTAAGAGAGCATGAAGATGAAATCAGAGCAGCTTGGAAAAAACACTTCGGTTAAGGTCTTAGGGGTTAACCTTCTTGGCCTTTGATTACTAGCAGAGAATGAGGAGCACTTTTTAAGCTCTGAAGAGTTTCCTTGGTTTAAGACTGCGCCAGTCAATGCGGTATTTAATGTTGAAAAGCAAGGTCGTAATGGTTATTACTGGCCTGAATTGGATGTGGATTTAACTTTGGATGGAATTAAAAATCCTGACAAATACCCACTAAAAGCAAAACCCTAAGAGGGAAAAGATGTCTATGGACATCGAGCAAATTAAAACAGAAGCGCCCGAAGATGCAGCCTACTGATCGCCAGTTGTCGGGCTGTATTTCAACCGTCAATTTAAGGTAAGGAATGATTCCGATTCCTTACCTTAAAGTAATACGTACTTGCTTGTGCACATTACTTAGATTGCAATCAGTAACATTTTGTGTTAATCAAGTCATGAAATCAGAGATTGTGAATAGTGATTTCAACTCGGCGATTTTTAGCTCGTTCCTCAATTGTATTGTTATTAACAACAGGTTGCGATTCACCTTTACCTTGCCACTCAAGCTGAGTCGGTGTGACTTCCAATTCAATCAGTTTATTGACGATCATTTGAGCACGACGCTCGGAAAGCTTTTGATTATAGAACGCTGAACCTGTAGAGTCAGTATGCCCTATCACAATGGCCTTAGCTGATGAGTAAAACTTTAAAAATGAAGCGATTTCAGTTAATTCTTGACTCGGGTCGATTGAGTCAGAATCAAATGCTATACCTGAAAAGGTCGTTGTCGTTATCTGAGGAGGGGGCTTTACTGTGACTATTTCCTTAACTGGAACATCTTTAACAATAGGGCTTACAGCCGTTTCGACTAACTCTGGTTTCGCTGTGCCGCCAAAAAAGTAGGTAAAACTCACCAACAATCCCTGACTATCATACTTTTCCGTACCTTTACCAATATTATAAATATATTGATAGCCTGCCGATAATTGAAAGTCATGATCAAAATTATAGCCAATCCCCACTTCACTGAGAGGAGAAAAGCCAGCGGTGTCGTTCTTACTCGAAAAAGACTCCATTTTTTCCATGTTCCAATAAGCTAGCCCAAATCGACCGTATAAGCTTAGGTCATTTTGTAGGTGCCAATCATAACGCAAAGCACTTTCAATCAACCAAGTCTTAGTGTTAGCAGATGTGGCATCCGCTTTTAGTTCATTATGATATTGATAACCTAAGTCCCAGCGCCAAAGAGGGGTTAACTGTAACCCGCCGTATAGACCTGAAATTAAACCCAAATTTGTGCCTTCTGGGTCTAAGTTATAGTGATTCTCGTCGAGAACCCATTGGTACCCCCCCTTAACACCAACAAAAAATTGAGATGAAGGAATTACAGCCAGTACAGGAAAATTAATTAAACTAGTAAGCAACATTATTTTTCGCATAGTATTCTCAGCAGGTATAATACTTCTTAAGTAAAGATCGTTCATTGGCCATAAATCATCAGTATGTTTTGTTTACACTTGATTTTTTAGTAAATGTCGAGGTTTGATCCTTTCAAAGAATTAAAAACTAAAATAGTTAAAACAAAAATACAAACAATTACGATGTGTTAAAATAATCCAGAAAATATAAATTTATAAAACAATTTTTAAGAACTTACTTCCCATCATAACTATAATTTCGCCTCATATTTCGATCCTACGATATCATAAACTAAACTCCTTATTGATACGCTCTGATTTAATCAGGTTCAGAGTTTTTTTTGACTTAACAATATCAAGAACGAGGCAATATTTTTATATCATCGACTAAATTTGCGTTTGTTTATTCTCCCCTATTTATCACCAACAACACTAAGCCTAGCTTTAATTTCTATTTACAGCAATGAACTTCTTAGGTTAAGGAGATAATCTCATCCTACAAAAATCAACGCGTACTTTGGCAAGTATGCGAAATTATTTTTATAGGTAACGTTAATTGAAATGTGTACTTTTACCATTTTCAACAACATCAAAAGTCACTCTATCACCCGCTATAGATGAAGATTGACCCGGAACAACAAAATAATCAGGTAAAAACTCACAGCTTTGTTCTTCATTATTTTTACATGCTTTTATTCTAGTTAATAGTACAACACTATTCCCATCATTTCTTATCTCTATCTTGCCATTTTTTTTATTTATTTTCGTATCGAAGTTCTTTCTAATTGGATTTTTATAGACGACAGAACCATAAGAAATCAATAATTCTGCGCTTGCTGTGGTTTTTTCAGGCAAGTCTATGCCATTCAAATCTGATTCCTCAAATGACTCCATAGCGTCATTGGGGCTTATTGCTCGGAACCTAACTCTGTAACGTTCAAACTGATCGGTCATTTTACCTATTAATTTGAAAGGGATCGTTTTTCTAGGTTGAATGACAAACTTATTTGGGGTCAACATTAGTTCTCGTTCATCATCCAATTCCACTTCTACAAACTGCTCTTGATCGGGATCAAACCTTAATTTATACACTTCAGCTTTAACAAAAATAGGTGTTTCACTACTACTATTAGATATGAATTCAGTAATAATTGGAGAATCCATATTAAAATATATACTTCTCAGCTGTATAGATGCATTAACAGACAGGCTAATAATAACACCTATCAAACAAAAAAAAGAAATCAATAAACGTTTCATTATAAACTCCAGATAAGTTAAATATATATATCTTCAAGATAAATTGGATGATTAGAATCCTGGTCTACTAAATCAATATAAATAATTTTATCGCCAATAGTAATGTTAGGATTTTCCATGTCAACGTTTAACATAAAGTAACCATTTTTGTTAGCGTATGTTTCAGAAGCATGATTTTTGATCAAATGACTCGACATATCTGAGTCATCGTTTGTTATGAGCCTACCGATAACGGTAACTGTGGGCATGACAGACACGTCAACAAACGTGTACCCATTTTCCAATATCTTTGTTGAAAAGTTTTTCCTAGAAAGTTCAAAGTTACTATCACTAAAAAATGTAGCATCAATATTCTCTCCTGCTGGTGAAGGGATAAAATTGTCTCCATTTTTTAAAGTCATGTGACCAAAATTTGATAACATTCTTACTTCATCATCACTGTTATTATCTAACTTGACAATAAGACCAGAGTTAGCAGTAGAGGACGATACATTAATATTGGAAAAGTCACTATGAAGGTTGGCGCTAACATTTCCTGTTACATCAAAATTACTTTTACCTGCCGCTCCAGAGACTCTTACTGCTCCCTTAATAGCCTCGTTATCGAAATTTACACCTGTGTCCCATAAATGACTATTTTTCCCATCAGAATTAGCGGAAATGAATGCGCTCTGGAGAACATCGTTATCTAGACGTTTTTGATACCCTACGTTATAAAATGTACTAGATTCACCGTCATTGTTCCGTAAAGAAACACCAATATCAAAATTATTACTTTGGTCAAACCCTATTGAATAGTTTACTCCAAATGTAGTGTCAATATCCGCGCTTCTTTCAACTCGATTTGAAATAACATAGTTAGCTCTTATATTCAGTCCTTTCCATCTATAGTTTTTATCGTAAGATAATGAAAGTTCATGATATTCTAAATCATTAGACGTTTTTTGGTTATTATCATACCTGTGACTTAACCTCAAAGATTTTAAGTCTTTCAATCTAATCATTAAATTCGTACTAGAGTAAAATCGATCTTCTTCGAGTAACATATAGTTGTTAATCGAACTAAATTCACCGGAGTACGCACTATTAAGGTTTACTGAAAAATCGTCCTCAACTAGTTTTGGTTCAACAGAAAGCTTAAGAAAGTCCATATTGTAGTTCAGTTTCGCACCTAAGTTTACTTGGTCACCATACAAATCAAAAATAACACCGTAAGATGTGGCCTTAGTCAGAGGTGAATTGAGAAATGCAGACATATAAAAGGTATCACCTTCTAAGTTACTTTCAAAGGAATTATAGGGTAAACCAAACCCTATACCATAGCTTCTTTTAATATCTGATGAGTATACATACTCTTCTAACTCATAGTTTTTATCCGTTATTCTAGACTTAACCTTTATTGTAACAACGTAATTACCCATTGGATATAACGATGCATCAATCTTATTGAGACCAGAACCAAGCACTAAGCTATCAATCATCTGATCTCCTTTATAAACCTCAACATAGCTTTCGTCAGTCAAAGATAGAAATATATTTCGTTCTACATCACTATTAGAATCACGCAAATCTCTAGAATTAATTGACATTCCAAGTGCGCTCACCGCCTGTGCGTTAATGCTACCGTTGTATCCAGAATTAACATTATCTGTTGTAAACAGTCCAGACATTAAAACTTTATCACCCATATTTTTTTTTATGTATGCATTATTTAATCTATAACTGTCATCCCAGTGTTTATTATTCTGCATTAATCCATCTGTCACTATTTGATAGTCATATAGTGATGTAGTAGCTGACAATTCAGTAGAAAGGCTATCATTAGACGCAATAGATTGTAGTCCAAGTTGAAAAGACTTTGTCGATTCCGTATCAGTTTTAAGGTCGTTTTTTTTTGTTATAGCTTCCAATACACCAGTATTTTTATTGAAGACAATATAAGATATACTATCGCAATGTCCCGCATTACATTCTTTCATATTGATCCCAGATAAAAGAGAATCAACTCCAGTCGTTGTAGGGTCACCATCGATAATTTCTAAAAGTTTTAAATCACCATTTAACGATAGTTTAAAGAAACCTAATAATTCATTATTTTTATCCATATTTAATGAAAGCAGCCTAGGCTCATCGTAAAGGTCATTCCAGAATAACTCAGCATTAGGTGAACTACTTATAAATAGAGCTAAGAAAATACCATATTTTAATTTCATAAATTTTCTCATTTTGTAATTCAGCTAAAGTCCTTTGGCACAAAAACATAATGACTTTGACTTTGACTTTGACTTTGACTTTGCGAATGATAAATCAACGACTAAATATATAATCTAGGCATCAACATATAGATGTAAATTCTCTTTGCATGTTGAACTGGGGGAATCTTCAAACATCCTCTCCGACTCGCCATCAATTGTTTAAATTTTAAGATTTTAATTTAAGAATGTTCGTGCTTTGTCACTTTAAAGCTATGATGTGTGTCAAATTCTATGTTATAAACAATAGCGTCAGAGGATATTTCACCTAAACATCTCGGTGGAGTTAATGATACATATGATCCCAAGAAATAATTATGCTCATTTTTCATAATACATTGACCAGTTTAAGCTTTAATTTTACGCGCATACCAAAATTTAAACACATCCCTTTTGTTAAAAAATTCATTCTAGTAGTACATGCCCACAACTATTAGGTCCATATTTAATACTCCCACGAGTTCTATATTTACCAGCGTAATATTGTCCTTTAGGGGTTTTTAGAGTCATTCTCTGGGAAAAATATTGAAAGACCCGCCCCTGAATCAGAAATGAAATTACAATCGTCAAGCCTCCACTTTTCGTGATAACTCGAAGTTCCAAATCTAACTTGCGCTTGATATAATTTAGCGTAAAGCGTTGCTTATGACTTGTTAGGAAGTTTTCTAAAACGAATGGTCTGATATCGAATGATCACCGACCTTACTTTTGTAATCAAATGCAGTATTCCAAAGAAAAGCCATATCAGTTGTCACTAGAGAAACTAATTTCACGCCTTCTTTTAATGGGTAATTCAAACACAAGTCATTTGTTTCAGCATTTACAATCCGAGATATAGTAAAAACTTGCAAACAGACATAAATGTTATCACTACCGACTTAAGTTATGGAGGGAGATGTTTGTTATCCATCTCCCTTTTATTTGAGTCTTTATGGCGTCTTCACAACCGCATCAAATGCAATTTCAACTGTACCAGTATATGAACCAGCAGCAGCTCGGCCTGTAGCATCAGGCGTGAGGGTCAGAGTTTTAGAACCCGTCTGCGCGTCACTTTCTTCTACAACATTCGCTGCTGTAGTCGTTAAAGTGACACCGCCAACACTAACGATTACTGGAATTTGATCAGCACCATTAGTCAATTGAACATCATTCGCAAGCGTAGCTGTTACTGAATCATTAGCGCCGCCTTTATTGAAAGAAAAGTCATAAGACATAGGTTTTAGCTTGTCATTCAACAGGTCCCACTCAAATTGTTGAACACCCGTGATTGGAGTAATAGGACGGAAGTGAAATGAATCACTAGGTACATCCGCTGACAATTGAATGGTTGTTGTTTCTGCTGCTTGAACAGTAGATGCAAGAAGTAGAGGAAGTGCAAAAATTGCTAACTTTTTCATAATTAATCCTTTGTTAAAATTATTTCACTCAAGTCTAGGAGTCAAATAATCTTAACAATCTTACCCTTCATTGCCGTTGGCATAAATCCTGAAAGTGTCAGTCAATATGCTAACGCCGCTAAGTCCCGAGCTATTCATTCTTGGTAAAGGATTGATTCTAAAGGTAAGGAGTTTCAATGATTCCTTACCTTTTGAACCTTGGAGAGCTGAACTTCGACATCCCCAATGCTAGTCTGTAAGGCTCGCTCAGCTTCAACAGCTTGTGCAATCAAATATCTAGCCCCTTGACGTATCAGTTCTGTAAGCGGGTCTTATGGTGTGTATTCAGTGAAACAACAGTATTATTAGTCATGCGGTGTACCTATCGGTTAATCGTTCTGGGGAGAACAGCATCAACAGATTACACCGCAACTTCCTTTCTCTTTCATACACCAAAAATCAGCATAGCTCTATTTTCATCCAAGCTGACCACTTAATACCCAACAGATGCACAGTTGCGCAAGTTAGTCAATAGCATAATAGGTGCGCACCACTTTCGCCATGCCATTGTGAGCATGGTGAAAATGACGAAAAATGAATCCTCAGAATCCTCAGAATCCTCAGAATGTACTCTCATGAAAGTTTTTATAACTGTTTGTTCAATATTCACTGCTATTATTACTTTTAATGCATCTTCGACAGAGTTTAAGTATGAACTCCCCATTGATGGTGAAGTAAAAGAGGATATTATTTTGTCCGCTACGGACCATGCGGGTTTTGGAGTTCCATGGAGTAGTAGCTTTAATTTCACTCCATATGAGGACTCTAAAAATCATTTTCCTGACAAGAATGATCCTAATTGGCCAGCGATACACCTAGAAGATAACACTTATAAAGAAATCATTTTAACAAATGAATTATCTGGTCATAAAATGCCCGTTTATGTCAGGGTGAACAAAACTGAAATTCAATTTGGCACGTCAAATTATAGCGGCACTTTCTCACTGGATGGGTCACCAGAAAAATGTAGTTATTATAGATCATCTTCAGCAGCCAATGGTACATTTAGAGTATATGTACCTGATAATGGGTATTGTAAAATGCCGAGCGGCAATGGAACGATGAGAAATACACTCTATGGAATGTACATGAGAGATATTGGCATGGAGATGCGTGTACCAAAAGGTAGATACTTCTCAGGAAGTTATAAAGGTGACGGTTTTTTTTCGTATGGTACTCAAGGCAGCAATAGCGTCATAGTTTTTCCTGCTAACCCTGCGTTTGCCGTAGTCAATGGTGAATTTAAATTTACTGTTGACTTATCCGTACCAGATCGTTTTGCTGTGGAAGCTGAAACCTCTCACTTAACACTACAAGACAGACTTAATACATGGTTAACAACTGGCCTAGCTCCTAAAACATTAGAAGCGCATAGTAGCGTCACATTTTATAGTAATAGAGAAGAGTTCAGATTTTGGTATACGTGTGAGTTTAAAACTGAAAACGGCAAATGCGCCATGAAGAATGAAAATGATGATACTCTCGAATTAGACATTACTTTTAAAGCGCCGGATAAGTTAGGTGAAATTTCTACTATTCAAAATAATAATATTGAAATAGATCAGGAATACGAGTCTCATGTTATTAACGAAATGCAATCTGATGTGCTCTGGCAACACACTTATTTAGGAATAAAGACCTCACCTGGTGAATCAGAACGTATATATGAAAATTTTCCCGGTAGTAGTTATCAAGGAAAGCTTCACATCTATATTGATGCTATCCTATAGGTCTGAATTGCCACTGATTTCCTAGACGCCTTTTAGTTAAATAAACTAGCTAAAAAGAGGTATTCATGAGCCAACGTTATCCCGAACAATTCAAAATCGAAGCAGTGAAACAAGGTAAGGAATGATTCAGATTCCTTACCTTAAATACAGTCAGTATCTAATTGATCTCAGGGAGAGCTTTATTTCTCTTGGTGATCTTGTAGGCCCATTCACCATGCCATGTCGTCTCCTGACCATGTAAGTAACCAATTGATTCTAAACTCTTAATTGCAGATTTAATAGAACGGTTCGCTTCCTTATTACTCATACTTAAAGCAAGACGATCTCTCATACGACTTAAAGATACTGGGAAGGGGTCTTCAGGTAGACACGCAAAAAACAAATACAAACATTGGGCAGTTTCAGCTCTTGGAATGGACGAAAGAGTGCGCATACTAATTAGGATTTGACGATCAATACGATACAACTCCCATAAGTCAGGTTCACCTTCCAAAATGATCGTATCACTATCCATATCGTACACAAACTTTTTAAGCAAAGATGTTGAGGTTGCTTTAGAACCATCTTTTGTGGCCATACTTATCTTTGCTCTGGATGCGCTCAAGGGACTCCTTGATACGTTTACGAAACTTAGAGTTCAACATCTGTGTACTAAATCCACAAAACTTTGTAAATTCAGAGAGTTTCATTGTTATCTTATCGGAGTCGTAACCATATTTAGAAAAAGCGAAAACAACCCCACACCACACTTTGAAGTCGGTCCGAACATTGAGCCTCTCCCCCTTTAGAGATGCGTACTCGTAGCCTTCACGCTTGTACAAAGATATATCTCTGAACTCATCGCTTACATTGTGCTTAACAACGGTAAGATCATCACTTTTATTGCTGTTTTTAGCAATCGGCGTAAATAAAGCCGTACGAATTAATATATTAGGTTGGATAGTATGTGTATCAGATATAACCAGACCATCACTAATTACAGATAAGAGCTTGTTTTCCATAGTTAATATCCAAAATGAGTTACTAACATACTTTACAGTGCAAGCTACACCATGCACAGCCTATGCTACACCTAGATCAACGACAGAGCCATTACTGACAAGGCTTTAGAGCGAACAAGGATCAATTTGGTTCATATTAAGTTTAGTTTAGGATAATTAGTCCTGTGGATAAGTGGATAACTATTGTTTTTATAATGTTAAGAGCTCTCTGACGGGCAACGCTTTGACGTTCCTGTGTCGGATTTATGCGATGGACAACTATTCGTTCGTTTCTCACGAAAGTTGACTACACACAAATCAAAATTGTTGCACTCAAAAAACACTAAAATTTAAGGTAAGGAATCTGAACCATTCCTTACCTTGAACTATTGTGGCTTAACTCATGTCAAAATAAATGTGTGACTGACCTAACTCCTACACTACAATTTAAAGTCGAGTGTTAATTGAACACTTTCACACTGTTTTCGCTATTTCAGATACACTCATCCTACGAAAAACCTAAATTGACCTGATTTGGGATTGAATCAGAGCATGATGGAGCATCTCACCACGACGTCGGTTCGATAGAAAACCAAAGTATCGAATCATTCTGAAGTGCTTATCTGGAATATGCTCAATCATGCGCTCTATCAGTGCTTCTGGACTCAAAATGAGGGACTCCGTCCGACCATTCCTATGGTTAAGATAATCAAACGTCACTAAGCCTCCCTGGAAATCATGTCGTAACCTAGACGCTGATATGGGCGGCCGCGGTATCGGCCCATGTAAGTCATGGTGGGGGTCACATTGGCCGTTTTCTTTGAAAAATGCAGCTTCCATCGACGGCAATATTGGCTGGTTAAA
>NZ_JBFRMS010000054.1:0-10432 GCF_041470505.1 Vibrio sp. 10N.261.55.C5 | reverse complement strand
GCTTTAACTGATCGGCATTACTCCGAAGAGCTCTTTTTTATTATCAGCGTAATGCTCTGAGAAGGCTTACCTGATTAGTGAAGCTTTAGGTTTGGACGAAGTACACGGTTAATACGACCAACCAGCATCATCAGTGATGTTTTGATTAAGCCGTGAAGCGCCATCTGGTGCATGCGGTACAAAGAGATGTAAACCACACGAGCAATACGACCTTCGACCATCATCGAGCCTTTCGTCAGGTTACCCATCAAGCTACCTACCGTAGAGAAACGGCTAAGTGAAACTAGCGAGCCTTTGTCTTTGTAGATGTAGTCTTTCAGGTCACGACCGTTCAACTTAGCAATGATGTTGCTGAATGCACAGCTTGCCATTTGGTGAGCCGCTTGTGCACGTGGCGGAACGAATGAACCGTCTGCTTGTGTACATTGCGCCAAGTCACCGATTGCAAAGATGTTGTCATCCAGTGTTGTTTGCAGCGTGTTCTTCACAACCAACTGGTTGATACGGTTGGTTTCAAGACCACCGATATCTTTCATGAAATCTGGTGCTTTGATACCTGCTGCCCATACCATGATTTGAGCTGGGATCTTGTCACCATCTTTGGTTGTTAGGCCGTCAGAATCCGCCTGAGTCACCATCGTATTCGTACGAACGTTCACACCAAGCTTGGTTAGCTCAGAGTGTGCTGCACTTGAAATACGAGGAGGTAGAGCTGGAAGAATACGCTCACCCGCTTCAACTAGGTTTACGTTCAGCTTGCTTGAATCTAGGTCGCCGAAGCCGTAAGTACGAAGTTCTTTAACGGCGTTGTGTAGCTCTGCAGAAAGCTCTACACCAGTTGCACCAGCACCAACAATCGCGATGTCTACCGTGCCTTGACCGTTCTTAGCGTGAAGCTTTAAGAACTGATTGTTCATTTCTGTACGGAAACGGTGTGCTTGCTCTGGGCTATCAAGGAAAATACAGTTGTCACGAACGCCTGGAGTGTTGAAGTCGTTTGACGTTGAGCCTAGCGCCATCACTAGAATATCGTATTCAAGTTCACGGCTTGGCATCAGCAGTTCACCGTGCTCGTCTGTAAGCTCGCTTAGTGCAATCACTTTACGCTCACGATCGATGTCGTTCAGGCTGCCCATTTGGAAATCGAAGTAATGGTTTTTTGCGTGCGCACGGTAGCTTAATGCATCAACACCTTCATCCAGTGAGCCCGTTGCTACTTCATGAAGTAATGGTTTCCATAGGTGGCTTGCTTTACGGTCTACCAGAGTAATCTGGGCACGTTTCTTACGACCTAAAGTGCGGCCTAGCTTAGTGGCTAGTTCTAAACCACCAGCACCGCCGCCTACTACGATAATTTTTGTCACAATGACAATCCTCTACAAAATGAATAAATGGGGTTCGGCTCGATTACTCCAACCGATAAATTCTATGTATCTACTCGGCCTTGAATGCGAAGGCTGTTACAAATTGGGTTACCGCGAAAAAGAATAACGACAGCTCACCGAGTAGTTAGAGGGGTTACAAACAACAAATAATGGTTTGTTGCTTTGCTCACGTGGATAAAAAAGGTGACTACCTGAGAGGCAGAACACAAATTATGGGCAAGTTTTTTCACTCGCTCTCAATTTTTTTTGATATTTGTCAAAATATTTTGCTTGGGAACATTATATATAGCAAAAAGATGACCGCAACAAAAAAATCCTTACCCTCAATGAGGATTCGCGACTAATTAGTTAACGTTTGCGCAAACTGATCTATAAATGCACAAACCGACCGATAAAACATATACAACTACTTTATCAATACCAATCTCTAAGATTCAGATGTGAAAAAGCAGCACTCATTGAGCACTGCTTTTATAAAACATCTGGATTGATTAAGCGTTTTTGAACGCTTTCATTGCTTGAAGATGTTGAGAGATCTTTTTGAATTTATGACTCTCTTTCTCATCCCAGATTACATCATAGTAATCTTCTAGCGCGGCAGCTGTTTTGGTATTGTCGTGAATTTCATCTTCACGAGAAAGCACCACTAAACAGCGTCCTTTGTTTTTCATACGGTAATGAGCAACACATTTAGTTGCGATGTCTTCGTACTCTTCTGGACGGTCAATTCGACCTACCATGTTGTTCTCAGGGTGCAGATTAGGGTTGAACACCACCTGCTTAATCCCACATAAGAAACCAATACGCTCAGACCAAAAACCACCTAAACCTACACCACAAATAATGGGATGCGGATCATCGGATTGCTCTATCACCTTATGCACTTCTTTTAGCAGATGCTGCATATCGTGTTTTGGATGCAAAGTACTGTAGTTGATGAAACGAACGTCATCATCAATGAATTGCAACTGCAGTATTTTTTCGTGATTGCCCGGGCTTGTTGAGTCGAAGCCATGTAGATAGATAATCATTGTACCTCCCCCGTTGAATATTGGTACGTTTTGATCAATCTAACACGAAAAACAAGGTTTTAAAGGTAACAGCTGAGAAATTATATTTTTCACTTCCTAAACGTGATCCTAGCTACATAAAGTGTGACTCAGAGCCTCCGCTTCACGTAGATAACTTTCATCGCCCCAAAGCTGATGAGCAAGTAAATACCATAGCATCGCCATCATCTGGCTTCTTGGTAACCATGCTTCTACACCATCAAGCCAAGGCTGAACATCATGGATTCCTCGCAGCTGACAGTACTTCTCAACCGCTTCTGTGACTGGCGCGCCAGCAACCGCAATGGTTAATGTTAAATCGAGCCTAGGGTCTGCGAGCGCAGCGTATTCCCAATCAATAATCTTAATGCAGTCACTGTTTCTCACTAGGTTATAACCACCTAAGTCAAAATGGCACAAAGACAGGTCAACATTGGTAATACTTGGAGCCACGCGCCACTCTTGATAAATCTTAGTGCAGGCTTCGGTCTTATGAATCGCATCAAGCTGCAGCCAGTAATGGTCGACTCGCGCCGTGAAACTGAATGGTTGCAGTGGTAATCGCGCAGTATTAACCAGATGAACAGAGGTCAGCGTTTTCAACAGGTCATCGAGTTCTAGATCTTCGTAAAGTGTCTCACCCGCAATCCACTCAACCAGTAACCCCTGCTCATTCACTACCATTGGGCTTGGCCCGATACCGAGTCGCTCAATGGCAGACAGCACTTGGTACTCTTCATGGCGAGAAATGAAGAACGCTTTGGTGATAGGTGTGGTTGGCCGCCAAACATACGCAGTACCATCGGCATCGACCAACTTCCAACATCGATTGGTCAAACCGCCTGTTAATGTCTGTGCTCTAACTGGAGGCTCAGAAAAGTAACCGTCAAGCGAACTCAAACTGGTATCAAGAAGCTTAGCCTCAGACCAAGAAAAAATTGCCATATTTACTCCCTATAAACGTCTTCATTCCCTACAAAAAAGACACTGACCAAAAGCCAGTGTCTCTTCATAAACAGCACATCATGCACTGCATTGGCGTGTGACCAAGCTATACGCTGTCAAGATTAAGCTCTGCCAATACTAGACATTGTCAAATCCGGCTGCGCATAGTTGGCAAGTAAGCGAAATTAAAGGCCTAGTAGGCTCTTAGATTGTTGCTTACGGATTTCAGTCTCGTCAGCCCATTCAATCAAGCCAGACTCAAGATCCATTAGACGCATCGTCATTTTGTAGTATACGTCTTCATCGCTACCCGCTTTCTTAACGATGCTTGATAGGTTGCCGTACAGCATGTACTGAGCACCAACCATTTTACCGAATTGAATCGCTGAACTTTGGTTTACAAGCTCATCGTTGTTTTGGAAGTTCAATTGGTCACGAACAGACTCTACACGGTCCATATCAACGAAACGGAACTTACCAGAGTTCAGCATCTTAGTACTGATAGTGTCAGTGATTGACTCAGTATCGATGTGCTCACTTGTTTTGTTCTTGATTCGCTCTACAAACACGATTGGACGCTGTTCACGAGTAATGTAAGACACAGAACCAGACGCCATCATGCTATCGACCATTTCACCCGCAATCGTTTGAAGGTCAGTTGAACCGAAATCGATTGTCGTGGTTTCTACTGCTTGTGCATCACCGTAGCTTACCTTGTTTGAACAACCGCCTAAAATAACCGCTAAACCTAGTAGCGCAATGACACTCTTTTTCATTTTGTTTCCTCAACTTATCACTGAGCGGGGTTACCCACACTCTTAAATTCTTGTATTTACGAATCATGAGACCCGTTTAATCTAACTTACTGCTCTCGGAACTGGACTCTGAACTGAGTCGCTTTCGGGTTTACCGACACTTCCGACAACGAAATACTTTCAAAACCACGAACAATCGCTTGCTTCCAAGGACCTTGTTTTAGGTTGACCTCAAGCCCGGCATCGTCGTACCAGTAAAAACGATAAAGGATATGTTGGTCGCCTTTATAGTTACTGTTTAAACGAACGATTCCTCGCGTATGACCGTCGACTAGATCGGTGCGGATATCTTCAACCTGTAAACGGCTACCCAATACCTTGTCACCAAAGAAAACGTTCTGAGTCAGACTATCGACCCTTACGCCAGCTGTATTATCAGCACAACCAGCCAGAGCCATAACCGCTGCTAAGCTCACTAACCACTTTTTCATTACAGCCTCCCTAGCTGTTTATGCCACATTGTTGCATTGTTTCCTTGTCGAGAAATCCACACCAAGGTGGTCTGCCCTTCTCGAATATCAAAGTCGTACGTTTTAGCGCCCGCTTCCAACGTATATTGACCGCTATTTGCTACAAACGTACTGCTCTTAATCTCTGCAGGTAATGATTGCCAACTGCGAGTGTCTGGTTGCTCTGTCAGTGTGTTCCACACGTTGAACAGAATATTACCGACATCATCGCCTTTGGTTGCTTCTTTTCGAATGCGATCTTTCGCGACTACACGTAGCGCTTGGCGAATAACAATGCTTGTCATACGTTCCGATAGATCGTTCTGCGCCATCGCGTTTACATCAGTGATCAAATGTTCTTGTAGCGGCTGTCCGCTGATTCGCAAGGCAGAAAAACGCTCTACGTTTTGACTTGGGTAATATGGCAGCGCAAGAGAGTATATTGCCCCCTGATCGCGACTGTCATAAACAGGCAAATCCAGTCGCCAACTGTCCATAGCTTGCACAGCGCTCTGCTCTTGAAGAACAATCACTCGCCCTTCACCTGCACTAAGTTTAGAAGATTGCTTATAGCGTTTTTCTAATGTTGCTAAATCTTGTCGCATCCCTAAACGAGCGGCTGTTGCCATGGTTCTATCGATGATTTCTTGGTTATCTGGCATCACAGCCAAAGCACGACGATAGTCAACGTAGGCGCTGTTTAAATCATTTGACGCTTCATAAAGCAGACCAGACAAGAACATCAGATACGCATTCTGTACTGACTGCAGTTTCTTACCCGCATCAGGGTAATTGGCAAGGATGCTACCCACATTGGCAGACAAGCCTTGCTTCTTCGCATCGCTGGCTGCTTTGTCTAACTCAGCCTCGCGTTGCTTCTTCGCTTGTTCTTGAACTTGGTTGGCGCGACGCATTTCGATCACCGCACCTTCTAAATCGTTTTTCTTGAGGTAATTTAAACCGAGATACAGATGAAGAAAGCCCAACTCGTAATCGGCTGGCACATACTCGGTAATATTGTCATTCACAGCCAACGCACCCACACTGGTTGCACTGTCTGAGATTGAGATCACGGCTTTGCGTTGCTGCTCAGTAACCGCCTGATCAGCCACTTCAAACGAAGCCTTACTCTCAGGGTATTTTTGATCCAGCAGATTAATTCTGCCTCTTTCAAAGTTATCAAGGATGTCGCCTGCCGCGTAATCTGGTAGCTCTTGCTGAGCCTCTGAATAATCTCCAGATTTAACGGCTTGGTAGATCGCTTTGTTTTGTGCGCTGTAATGACTGAACAGGCTTCCTGCAGACATACTCGCACAACCTACGGTCAACGCCGATAACAGGGCAATGGAAGCGAATCTAAACTGTTGCTTCACTTATCGTCTCCGTGCATGTTTAAAATGCCTACTTTATTAGGGTCTGCTGACCTTTAATGGTCTCATTATCAAAACGAAACGCGTTGTAAAAAGGATCTCAAGCCAGTTGAAACCCTACTGATTTAGCCTCTGCCTAGGCGATGCCGATGTTCAGACAACAGATAGAACTTAAAGTTGGCATACAAACTACAAATTTTCCAACTAACTACTTGTGTTAACCCACTAATGAGCGCGTTTAAACTAGCTCATTAGCTTTCATTAACTCGTTAGCTTTTCATTAGCTCATTAACTTTTTATTAGCTCATTAATAGGGGGCCAAGTGGACGGCCGCCAACCAAGTGCATGTGAATATGATAAACCTCTTGGCCACCGTGAGAGTTACAGTTCACGATAAGACGATAGCCATCTTCTGCAATGCCCTCTTCTTTTGCTAACTTGCGAGCAACAGTAAACATGCGCCCCATCATCGCTTCATCTTGGACTTCAACATCGTTAGTTGTCGGAATCAGCTTGTTTGGGATGATTAGGATATGGCTTGGCGCGCGAGGGTTAATATCGCGAAATGCGGTTACTAAATCGTCTTGGTATAGTAGATCTGCTGGGATTTCTTTGTTGATGATCTTAGTAAAAATGGTTTCTTCAGCCATGTTTCTCTCCGATAAAACATTTATTTTTTAATGCTTTGAGTATGCGCTATGCCGCATCAAACCACAATAAATCTGCTTTAAAGCATAATAAAAAACACCGTTCAAATCAAAGAAAACGAGCCTTAGCTCTCAAGAATGGCATGTTGGTTATAACTGAGCGCTATTTTTGACGTGTGCGTCATAAAATGCGTAAGCCGAGCTCAATAGAATGCTGATAATTTTGTTAGTTTTACTTTGACCTGACATTAGGTCTGCATTTTTATTTAGGGAGAAAGCCATGAAGGGATCTGTGATCAAGCGTATGTACGCTGGTTTCGCACTGATCATCATCATGTTCGCAGTCACGATAACCATCATGATGAACAGCATGAATCAGATACACAGCAATTTTGAGAGTGTCTCAGAAACCTCATTACCACTTGTCGCGCTTTCAAATCAAACGAGTGTTCAATTGCTTTCTGCTGATAAGTCATTCAAAGATTTCTTAACCACACAAAACGCTGAACGCATGTCTGCAATGCGTACAGAATTTGCTGCATCACAAAACTCGTTTTCAGAAGTTCTCGGTAGTTTAGAAGCGGCAAGCCAAAACAATGCTTCACTTGTTGAACGTATCGCGCAATTAAGAGCAATGGAAGAACGCTACTTCGCCGAAGCTGACGAAGCGATGAACAACTACGTCGCGATGTTCGAAGCACAAGAACAAGTACAAAAAGCGTCTCGTGACTTCCAACGCTTACATTCAGAATTAACCGTTGGTATGAAAGAGTACGTTGCCGACCAAAAAAGCATCTCTGTAAAAGTGATGGCAAAGAGCTACTTCATCAAACTGCAAGACGCAGAAGTTATTACCTCTGATGCACTTGCTAGCTCTGATGTTGCCTTCGTTCAAAAAGCCCTTAACCAAAACAAAAAGGCCGTTACTCATCTTAACTACGCTTATCGAGGTCTATCAACACAACTACCAGCACTTAAAAATGTCTTCGATGAGTCGGTTCAGAAGTTCACCAAAGACGTTGGTCAGAAAGGTGGCGTACTAGACAAACACAACAACTACCTACAAGCCAAACAAGCGTTGTACGTGAACATCGCTAACCTAGCTCTAGAAGTTGACCAAGCGATGGCTGTTTTGGACTCATTCAACGTGACCGCTGAAGAGCAACTTAACTCATCACTCGCTGACGCAAGCAGCATCTACGACAAAGGCCTCTTCAACGCGATTGCCATTGGCATTGTTGTGACTGTGTTCGCTGCTGCGATTGGTTACCACATTGCACACAGCGTACGAGAGCCATTAACTCGCATCCTCGGTACATTAGAAGGTCTAACTGAAGGTGATATGACTCAGCGTATCGATATTCGCTACGACAACGAATTCAGCCGCGTGAGCCGTCACATCAACACCTTGGCTGACAACCTGCACAATATCCTTGTGAAGTTGAATGATGCTTCAGATGACTTAACTAAGACTGCAAGCGTCAACCAGAAGACGTCATCTGAAACGCAGGCTCAATTGAACAGCCAACGTGAGCAAACCGCGACTGTTGCGACCGCAATGACAGAGATGTCTCATTCTGTACAAGAAGTGGCGAACAGCGCGCAAAGCTCACTCACCATGGTTCAACAAGTAGAATCGGCTTCTGAGTCTGGTCGTCAGATCATGAACACCAACATCAGCACCATTAATCAGCTTGAAGTTCGCCTTACTGAATCAGTGGGCGCTGTAGGCGAGCTACAACAGATGAGTAGCCAGATTGGTTCAATCCTTGACGTTATTCGTGGTATTGCTGAACAGACCAACCTACTTGCACTTAATGCGGCAATCGAAGCAGCGCGTGCAGGTGAACAAGGTCGTGGTTTTGCAGTCGTTGCCGATGAAGTACGAGTGCTAGCACAGAAGACCACTCAATCAACCTCTGAAATCGAGACTATGATCAGCAATCTGCAATCAAGCTCGAAAACTGCAAGTAACGTAATTGAAAGCTGTATGAGCGATATGGACATGTCGGTTCAACAAGCTTCAAGTGCAAACAGTGCGATGGAAGAGATCCAAGCCTTGATTCTAGAGATCAGCCACATGAGTACACACATCTCTCAAGCAGCCGCTGAGCAGAGTGAAACGTCTGGTGATATTGCACGCAACATCGAAGACATCAACCACATCGCAGATAAGAGTTACCAAGCGATGTCTTCAATTGCGGAGGCAAGCCAAAACCTAACAATTTTGGCGAATCAGCAAGGTGATTTAGTACATCAATTCAAACTATAGATAAATGAAGAATCGATAGATATTTAGTGAGATTGTTGAGACTTCTTACCCAATAGTGGTGACTAAATGAGCTAGGGCAACTTTTATCAAGGGTTGCCCTTGTTTTTTATGAGCTTTGTCATTATATGATTATTAAGGCTTGCTGCTTCCCGTTTTTTCTTTCACCTTTATGAGCGAGCCGCTATTAAGGAATTTATATGGCTGTTCATGTTGGCATTATCGATCAAGACCCCATTCGCTTGCTCACCCCATTACTTGATAACCGAACGGTCAGCACTCACATCGTGTTTATCGGTGACAAAAATCAAGTCAGTATGTACAAACGTTTAGACAGCGTTTTGCACAAGCGCGACATTACGAGTGAGTTTTTCGAAATTCCGACCATCGTAAATACATCTGTCATTAAAGAATCTATCCAAACCCTTGCCGAAGACCTCAAAGCACGCGGTCAAGAAGTGAAGCTCAACGCAAGTTGTGGCCTCCGTCACCGCCTACTTTCTGTGTACGAAGTATTCCGTACTTACCACTGGCCAATCTTCGTGGTTGAACCAAATAGCGACAAGCTTTGCTGGTTGTACCCTAATGGTAAAGAAGACGCACAAGTTCAAGACCGCATCACTATCGACGACTACCTAACTGTGTTCGGTGCTCGCGGTGAATTCAGCGATGTTCAGCTGTCTCCGCAACTGGATCAGAAACTTTATGAACTGGGTGAACGTTGGGCAAGTAACGCACTCGAACTAGGCCCTGGCCTTGCGACATTGAACTACCTAGCAACGACCTGCCGTAAAGAACAAAAACTTGATGTAGGCCTATCTGAGAAGCAACAAGGCTATCGCGAGCTCAACATGCTGTTGAGCGATTTGGTTGAAGCTAAAATTGCGACTTACGACAATGGTATTTTGACCTTTGCCAACGAAGACGCGCGCCGCTTCTCAAACGGTGAATGGCTTGAAACATTGGTTCACAGCACAGTTAAGCAGATCCAAGATGACATGCCGACCATTCAAGACCGTTCTTTGAATGTTCAGGTATACCGTCAACTGGGTGAACGTGAGGTTCGTAACGAGCTTGATGTTGCCTCTGTGGTGAACAATAAGCTGCACATCATCGAATGTAAGACCAAAGGCATGCGTGATGATGGTGATGACACCTTGTACAAACTGGAATCGCTTAGAGACCTGCTAGGTGGCCTACAAGCACGTGCAATGTTAGTGAGCTTCCGCCCTCTTCGCCATAACGACATCACACGAGCTGAAGATCTTGGCCTTGCATTGATTGGCCCTGACGAATTGAAAGATCTTAAAACACACCTAACGGCATGGTTTACAGCTGCGGGTGGCAGTGAAGATCTAGAGTGCTAAAAACCAATAAGCTCATGAGAGCTCAATGCTCTTAAGCAGATTGTTAAAAAGGCGAATGACGATTAAATCACTCGCCTTTTTTGTTGTCTGTTTTCTCTATTGATTACTTTCAGACGGCAATCGAGTAGGAGGAGGC
>NZ_JBFRMS010000053.1:0-1841 GCF_041470505.1 Vibrio sp. 10N.261.55.C5 | reverse complement strand
ACAAGCGTGGGTCGCATACGGCGGTTCCGAATATACTTTCAGTGACTCGTACCCATCTCTTAGTGAGTACAGCCCCAACCCCTCGAACCATTTTATTGGCATGGCGTGATTAACCTGTGGCGTTGAAGCTAGATGCCACCAACCCTTATCTGACATCGCTAGCTTCCACGCATTACGCTCCGTTACACCTTGTCGCTGTAACCATATCGCTATGCTGTGTCTGCGTTTGCGCTGCTTTAGTCGGTAGCACCTTAATCTACGCCGTATCCATTCGTCTAAGCGCTGCATTGCACTTTTACTAACAGTAAGCTTGAAGTAGTGTTGCCATCCTCTTAGATATTGAGTTAACTCCGTGATTATCACCTGTAACTCTCGTCCTCGATTTCGCTTCGTTATCTGACGTACTCGCTTCTTCATTTGAGCTTGTGCCGTCTTCGATATCCCGATTCTTCCGTCTATCTGGAAGCGGTGGCTTAGGTAAGTTCGCTTTGTCACTCTCGTTGCTGCACTTTTCTTACGGTTTACCGTCAGCTTTAGTTTCTGCTCCAAGAACTCCGTTATCGACTCTCTGACTCGATGAGCGGCTTCCTCACTACGCACGTAGATTTGACAGTCATCTGCATATCGACAGAACTTATGCCCTCTACGCTCTAGCTCTTTATCCAGTTCATCTAATACAATATTTGATAGTAGCGGAGATAATGGCCCACCCTGGGGTGTGCCTCGTTGTCTCTGCTCAACTAGTCCATGTCGCATTATGCCTACCTGTAGGTATGACCTAATTAGCTTTAACACGCGTTTATCAGCAATATCTTGTGACAGCCTGTGCATTAGCCTATCGTGATTCACTGTATCGAAGTATTTTGCTAGGTCGATATCTACTACATAACCTCGACCCTCTCGGATGTAGCGACTGGCGGCCGACAATGCATGGTGCGCACTGCGGTTGGGTCTAAACCCGTAACTACTGTCGGAGAACTTCGGCTCATAGATACATGACAGCACTGATGTGATTGCCTGTTGGACTACCCTATCAAGGACTGTTGGGATACCTAATTGCCTTACGCCACCACTAGCTTTGGGGATTTCTACACCAAGAACAGGTTGAGGTTGATAGCTTCCATCCAGAAGACTCTGGCGAAGCTCTTGCCCGTTTGATGCCTGTCGAAGTCTTGAGATAGTGGCGTTGATGTCGAGCTTGTCGACTCCTGCACACCCTTTGTTCTTCTTCACGCGTCTAAGAGCTTGATTCAAATTGGTTGAGGAGCAGATTTGCTCCATCAACGAAGTTGAGGTCACCAAGACTCGCCCTCCTGTCTACGCCGACCATGCTTGTCATTCTTCGTATCCATGAGCTTTACTTGCGGTATTGCCCTTTGGGACGTAGAGATGAGTTTCATCTTGCTATGACTCCACATGATTGAGTGTCTAGTGACTGCTTCTTGATATATTCAGTTCAGGCCTTCCTTTGAGTTGTACATTCTCAAAGTACTATGCCTTCTGCTGACTTCTTATTGCTCATCACACAACATCACTGCTGTATTAGTCTCTATTGAGACAAACCATAAGATCTCCCGAGGTAAGACGTTGTTCTTTCCCTTGGCTGTGCCTGATTTACCACTACACACTTCCCGTCGAGGCATTGGGCTATTCTATCTATGGCTAGGTTGCCCAAGTTGTAATGGCCTACTATCAGATTTCTGTTCGTCACAACCAAGTTTTGCCATTTGCTTCCTTCAGATTTCACCTCACGGTGAACACCCTTGCATAGGCTAACGGTTCTCGCTCGACTGAGCCCGTAGAGGACTTTCACCTCCTAGATCAACGCCATGCTCGGCGCA
>NZ_JBFRMS010000052.1:4940-117057 GCF_041470505.1 Vibrio sp. 10N.261.55.C5 | reverse complement strand
GCTCGGCGCACCATAAAAAAACCGCTGACGAATCAGCGGTTTTTAAAAACATTAGCGAGTGGCTAAAGGAGAATTACTTCTTCTTTTTCACTGCTTTCTTGTTTGGAAGGTCAGTGATTGAACCTTCGAATACTTCCGCAGCAAGACCAACAGACTCGTGTAGAGTTGGGTGAGCGTGGATAGTAAGAGCGATATCTTCTGCATCACAACCCATTTCGATTGCTAGGCCGATTTCACCAAGAAGCTCACCACCGTTAGTACCAACAACAGCACCACCGATTACGCGATGAGTATCTTTATCGAAGATCATCTTAGTCATACCATCTGCACAGTCAGAAGCGATTGCACGACCAGAAGCAGCCCAAGGGAAAGTCGCCACTTCGTAGTTTAGGCCTTCCGCTTTCGCTTCTTTCTCAGTCTTACCTACCCAAGCAACTTCCGGCTCAGTGTACGCAATTGATGGGATTACTTTAGGGTCGAAGTAGTGCTTCTTACCAGAGATAACTTCAGCAGCTACGTGACCTTCATGCACACCTTTGTGAGCAAGCATTGGTTGACCAACAACGTCACCGATCGCGTGGATGTGAGGAACGTTTGTACGCATTTGCTTATCAACGTTGATGAAGCCACGCTCGTCAACTTCGATACCTGCTTTTTCAGCATCGATAAGTGCACCGTTTGGAACACGACCGATAGCAACAAGAACAGCATCGTAGCGCTCAGCTTCAGCTGGTGCTTTCTTGCCTTCCATTGAAACGTAGATACCGTCTTCTTTCGCTTCAACTGCAGTTACTTTAGTCTCAAGCATTAGCTTGAACTTGTTCTTGATACGCTTAGTGAAGACTTTAACGATGTCTTTATCCGCAGCAGGGATAACTTGGTCGAACATCTCAACTACGTCTACTTTAGAACCTAGAGAGTGGTAAACCGTACCCATTTCAAGACCGATGATACCACCGCCCATGATAAGCAGTTTTTCAGGAACTTCTTTCAGCTCAAGTGCATCCGTAGAATCCCAAATACGTGGGTCTTCATGTGGAATGAAAGGAAGTTTGATTGGGCGAGAACCCGCAGCGATGATTGCGTTATCGAAGTTAACTGTTGTTGCTTCACCTTGGCCTTCAACTAGGATGCTGTTAGGACCAGTGAACTTACCGAAACCGTTAACAACAGTAACGTTACGCATCTTAGCCATACCGCCAAGACCGCCAGTTAGTTGATCAACTACTTTTTCTTTCCAGATACGGATCTTGTTGATGTCCGTTTGTGGCTCGCCGAATACAACGCCGTGCTCTGCCATCGCTTTAGCTTCTTCGATTACTTTAGAAACGTGAAGAAGTGCTTTTGATGGAATACAACCAACGTTTAGACATACACCACCAAGAGTGCTGTAACGTTCAACTAGTACTGTTTCTAGACCTAAATCCGCACAACGGAATGCCGCTGAGTAACCAGCAGGACCTGAACCAAGTACAACAACTTGGGCTTTAATTTCTTTGCTCATTGTGACCTCTTGTAGTCATTATCCCTAACAGGCTGAGTAGATGTTCTTAAAATTATTGGGCTTTCAAACAGGAAACATTTTACAGAGATGTTAACAGTGTGAAAGTAGCTTTAAGTTAGCCTGTGAGCTAGACAACAATTCCCCATCAGATTATGAGAAATGCAGGAAACTGTTGTCTAAAAATAGTCTTTGTATAAAGAATTAAGGTGACCCGAAAGTCACCTTAATAATTACTTTCTCAATTACAGTACTAGACGACGAATGTCAGATAGTGCGCTGTTTAGGAAAGTAATGAAGCGTGCACCTTCAGCACCATCGATCACACGGTGGTCGTATGATAGAGACAGTGGAAGCTGTAGACGTGGTTGGAACTCTTTACCATTCCAAACTGGCTTAATTTCAGACTTAGATACACCTAGGATACCTACTTCTGGAGCATTTACGATTGGAGTAAATGCAGTACCGCCAATACCACCAAGGCTAGAGATTGTGAAACAACCGCCTTGCATGTCTGCCGCTGTTAGCTTACCAGAACGTGCTTTCTTAGAAACAGCCATTAGCTCTTCAGATAGCTCGTAAATGCCTTTCTTGTTCACGTCTTTGAAGACAGGAACAACTAGACCGTTTGGTGTATCAACAGCGATACCCACGTTTACGTACTTCTTAAGAATGATGCTTTCGCCATCTTCAGAAAGAGAAGAGTTAAATGCTGGGAATGCTTCTAGCGCTTTAGCAACAGCTTTCATGATGAACACAAGTGGAGTGATCTTCATGCCAGTGTCTTTCTTCGCTTCGATTGCGTTCTGTTCTTTACGGAATGCTTCTAGCTCAGTGATGTCTGCGTTGTCCCATTGTGTAACGTGAGGGATCATTACCCAGTTACGGTGCAGGTTAGCACCAGAGATCTTCTTAATCTTAGAAAGCTTCTGAACTTCAGTTTCGCCGAACTTGCTGAAGTCAACTTTTGGCCATGGTAGTAGACCAAGAGCAGAACCGTCGCCGCCTTTGCCAGATGCAGCTGCACCAGACTCAAGACGCTTAAGTGCATCTTTAACGTAAGACTGAACGTCTTCTTTAAGGATACGGCTCTTACGACCAGTACCTTTAACCTTAGAAAGGTTAACGCCAAATTCACGAGCTAGACGACGAACTACTGGAGAAGCGTGCGCGTAGTCACCGTTCTCTTGGAAGTCGCCAGCTGCTGCAGGTGCTTCTGCTTTAGGAGCAGGTGCCGCCGCTGGAGCTGCTGCTTGTGCAGGTGCTGCAACAGGAGCAGGAGCTGCGCCTTCAACCGGAGTGCCGGCCACGACGAAAGTCATGATTAGAGAGCCAGTTGACACTTTGTCGCCAGCTGCAATCTTGATCTCTTTTACTGTACCAGCGAATGGTGCAGGAACTTCCATTGAAGCTTTGTCGCCTTCAACAGTAATTAGAGATTGCTCTTCTTCTACTGTATCGCCAACCGCTACCATGATTTCAGTAACTTCTACTTCGTCACCACCGATATCAGGAACGTTCACTTCTTTTTCAGCTGCGGCCGGCGCTCCGGATGCTGTTGGAGCCGCTGCAACTGGTGCTGCCGCCGCTGGAGCAGGAGCTGCTGCAGGTGCTGAACCAGCAACCTCGAATACCATTACTAGAGAACCAGTAGAAACTGAGTCACCAGAAGCGACCTTGATTTCTTTAACTGTACCAGCGAATGGTGCAGGAACTTCCATTGAAGCCTTGTCACCTTCAACAGTTAGAAGAGATTGCTCTTCTTCTACTGAATCACCGATAGCAACCATGATTTCAGTAACTTCTACTTCGTCGCCACCGATATCTGGAACGTGAACTTCTTTAAGCTCTGCCGCTGCAGGAGCGGCTACTGGAGCTGCCTCTGCTGCTGGAGCAGGTGCAGCTTCAGCTGCACCCTCGGCTTCGAAAATCATGATTAGAGAACCAGTAGAAACTGAATCGCCTTCAGCTACTTTGATTTCTTTAACGATACCTGCTTGAGACGCTGGAACTTCCATAGAAGCTTTGTCGCCTTCAACAGTGATCAGAGACTGTTCTTCTTCAACCTTGTCGCCAACGCTTACAAGAATCTCAGTAACTTCAACCTCGTCAGCACCGATGTCTGGTACATTAATTTCGATTGTCATTGTATTTACCTACCTTAATGCCAGTCTTATGCGTATTGCGGGTTTGTTTTTTCAGTGTCGATATCGAATTTAGCAATTGCTTCAACAACTACAGATTTCTCGATATCACCACGTTTAGCCAGTTCAGTTAGAGCTGCAACTACGATGTAGCCAGCGTTAACTTCGAAGTGACGACGTAGGTTTGCACGGCTGTCAGAACGGCCGAAACCATCAGTACCAAGTACTTTGTAAGACTCGCTTGGCATGTAAGCACGTACTTGCTCAGCGTAGTTCTTCATGTAGTCAGTCACTGCGATTGCAGGTTCTTTACCAAGTACAGTTGTGATGTACGGTACTTTCTCTTCAGCTTCTGGGTGAAGCATGTTGTCACGCTCTACCGCTTGGCCGTCACGAGTTAGTTCGTTGAACGACGTTACAGAGAATACGTCAGATGCTACGCCGTACTCTTCGCTTAGAATTTCAGCCGCTTTACGCGCTTCGTTCATGATAGTACCAGAGCTCATTAGTTGAACTTTGCCCTTAGCACCAGCGTGAGATTCAAGCTTGTAGATACCCTTACGGATGCCTTCTTCAGCGCCTTCTGGCATTGCTGGCATTGCGTAGTTCTCGTTCATTACTGTTAGGTAGTAGTAAACGTTCTCTTGCTCAGGGCCGTACATGCGACGGATACCGTCTTGCATGATTACTGCTAGCTCGTAAGCGAATGTTGGATCGTAAGAGATACAGTTCGGGATAGTGTTCGCTTGGATGTGCGAGTGACCATCTTCGTGCTGTAGACCTTCACCGTTCAGTGTTGTACGACCAGCTGTAGCACCTAGTAGGAAGCCGCGAGCTTGTTGGTCACCTGCTAGCCATGCCATGTCACCAATACGTTGGAAACCGAACATAGAGTAGTAGATGTAGAACGGGATCATTGGTAGGTCGTTCGTGCTGTATGAAGTTGCCGCTGCAACCCATGAAGCCATAGAACCTAGCTCGTTGATACCTTCTTGAAGAACTTGACCAGATGTTGCTTCTTTGTAGTAAGAAACGATGCCTTTATCTTCAGGTGTGTATTCTTGACCGTGTGGGTTGTAGATACCAACCTGACGGAATAGACCTTCCATACCGAATGTACGAGCTTCATCACAGATGATAGGAACGATGTTCTTACCAATGTTCTTATCTTTAAGAAGGATGTTTAGCGTACGTACATAAGCCATAGTTGTAGAGATATCACGCTTCTGTTCACCTAGTAGAGGTGCGAATGCGTCTAGCTCAGGAACCTTGAACTCTTGAGTAAACTTAGGAAGACGTGCAGGTGTGTAACCGTGTAGAGCGTTACGACGAGCGTGCATGTATTCGTACTCAGGCGTACCTTCTTCCAATTTCAGGTAAGGAAGTTCAGCGATCTTCTCATCTGAAAGGATGTCTTGTAGGCCTAGGCGATCACGTAGGTGTTGAACATGAGTCATGTCCATTTTCTTAACACCGTGTGCAATGTTCTTACCTTCAGCTGCATCACCCATGCCGTAACCTTTAACAGTCTTAGCTAGGATTACAGTTGGCTTACCGTTTGTCTCTTTAGCATTGTTGAATGCAGCAAACAGTTTAGAAGAATCGTGACCACCACGCTTAAGAGCGAAGATTTCGTCATCAGTCATGTCTGCAACTAGTGCAGCTGTTTCTGGGTACTTACCAAAGAAGTGCTCACGTACGTATGCGCCATCTTTAGATTTGAATGTCTGGTAGTCACCATCGATAGTTTCGTTCATTAGTTGAAGAAGCTTACCAGTCGTGTCTTTAGCCAGTAGAGAATCCCAGTTGCTACCCCAGATAACTTTAACAACGTTCCAACCTGCGCCTTTAAATAGGCCTTCAAGTTCTTGGATGATGCTGCCGTTACCCATTACAGGGCCGTCTAGACGCTGTAGGTTACAGTTGATTAGGAAACATAGGTTGTCTAGCTTCTCACGCGCAGCGAAAGAGATAGCACCACGTGATTCTGGCTCATCCATCTCACCGTCACCTAGGAACGCGTATACGCGTTGCGCTGAAGTTTCTTTCAGGCCACGGCCGTCAAGGTACTTAAGGAAGCGCGCTTGGTAGATAGCAGAGATAGGGCCAAGACCCATAGATACTGTCGGGAACTGCCAGAACTCAGGCATCAGTTTCGGGTGCGGGTAAGAAGGGATACCTTTACCATCAACTTCTTGACGGAAGTTATCTAGCTGTTCTTCAGTTAGACGACCTTCAACGAATGCACGAGAGTAGATACCTGGAGAGATGTGACCTTGGTAGTAAACTAGATCGCCACCGTCTGTCTCGTTTGGAGCACGGAAGAAGTGGTTGAAACATACTTCGTAGAACGCTGCTGCTGACTGGTAAGAAGCCATGTGACCACCAAGGTCTAGGTCTTTCTTAGAAGCACGCAATACGATCATGATTGCGTTCCAGCGAATAATCGAACGAATACGACGCTCAAGAGTTACGTCACCAGGGTAAGCTGGCTCTTGTGCTGCTGGAATTGTGTTGATGTAGTTTGTGTTGATGCCTGTAGCCATATCAACACCATCTAAACGCGCTTTATCTAGAACTTGTTCTAGTAAAAACTGTGCACGTTCTACACCTTCTTCACGTACTACTGACTCAAGAGCTTCTAACCAATCTTGAGTTTCCAGAGCATCAACGTCATGCTTCATGTCAGACATGGCGATCTATCCTTTTTGTTAGTTGGATTCTACTAAACACGTAAAAAGCCGAAGTATTACGGCTATTTACCCTGTTGAATTCGACGTAGAGAACGTTCGCGGCGCGACTCTTCCTTCGTCAAATCCAGCAATGTTTCTTCGATGTAAGCTAAATGAGAGTGTGACATTTCACGCGCCTTCTCAGGCTGGCCAGAAACGATCGCATCTACGATATTAGCTCGATGTATACTCACTTTCTCCACAACGTCTTTACGACGATGCAACAGCTTTAAATTTTCTAAGACGTTTTGTTCGAGTAACGGAGCCAAGCTACGAACAATGTGCAATAACACCACATTGTGCGCTGCCTCTGTTAAAGCAATAAGAAAAGCCATCACCGCTGCAGATTCGGCTTCAATATCACCCTTTTCTTGCGCGCCGTGAATTTTTTCTTGGCAGGCTTGAATACGAGCAAAGTCTTCATCGGTTCCACGCAATGCCGCGAAGTAAGCCGAAATCCCTTCCATCGCATGACGCGATTCCAACAAGTCTAGTTGGGTTTCAGAATGGGACGACAACAAATTAAGCAAAGGATCTGAAAAGCTTTTCCAGATATTTTCGCTAACAAACGTACCTCCACCTTGACGGCGAGTAAGCAAGCGTTTTGCTTCTAAACGTTGTATCGCTTCTCGGATCGAAGGACGAGACACATCGAACTGTTTCGCCAGTTCGCGCTCAGGCGGCAGCTGCTGCCCTGGAGCCAGTGTTCCTTCCACTATCAACCTTTCTAACTCTTGTTCGATAACATCGGAGAGTTTTGGCTGACGAATCCTTTGATAAGCCATAGTTTGTTGTTCTTCTTTTTCTTCGCTGACAATTGGTAATACCAATTTTAAGTTGGGCAGAAATTAACATAATTAAAACGCCACTGTCCAGCCTAAAATTGACCTGCATCATAGAATACAGCGTGAATTAACCATGATTTAACAAATGAAATTTAAAACAGCAACCAAATTGGTCTTACCATTTACAGGGGTAATACTTTTGGGGAGTGTTCTTGCTAGAAAGTTTCAGGATAAAAATGAATTGTTTCAGAAAGATTAGTGTCACTCGTTTAAAAATCGAACCAAGCGCACATTTAGGGTGGAAATTCTGTTCATAAGTTTTAATAAATGAGTGTTTGATAAGTTCGTCACACTCTCAATTTATTGATGCGCTTCTCTCCACCACTTTCTTTACATCGCAACAACAAAAATTCACAAGTCATTATGCCAGGCGTTGACTATTCAACGCCCACCAGCGGTAAACCCATCGTCAAAAACTGAGGCTTAAGCTTTGAGATTTTTTTTAAACTTCTGCCAATCAAACACCAAGCCAGGGTCAGTTTTACGCAAAGGCGCTATATATTGATGGCCAGTGATACGCTCACTGGTGATTTGAGGAAACGTCGATACGAGCGTTTCTGTTAATTGGCTAAGCGCTTGATACTGCTGCTCGCTATAAGCTACAAAGTCACTACCTTCCAGTTCAATACCAATAGAGTAATCATTGCACCTTTCACGCCCTGCAAAACTCGACTGGCCAGCATGCCAAGCTCGGTCTAAGAAAGAAACGAACTGCACCACTTCCCCATCGCGACGAATCAAACAGTGCGCCGACACGCCCATTTGGTGAATCACCTTAAAAAACGGGTGTTCCTTCGGGTCGAGTTTGCCCGTAAAAAACAGTTCTATGTAAGGCCCACCAAATTGACCCGGAGGCAAGCTAATGTTGTGAACCACCAGCAGAGAAATATCGTCGGCACTCGGTCGAGCATCAAAATACGGAGAAGGAACATGCCGAGCGTTGTCGTACCATCCGTTGGAGCTGATCGTCATCTTGGTCTCACTTTCTTTTCTGCTAGCACAATAAGATGTGACCTTGCCCATAGAGCAGTCGCGCTAGCCTCTTTAATTTGAAGTTAAGCAAGAGTATCATTCCATTCCCACTCCCTTTCAAGATTAGATTTGCGATGAAAAACACACATAACAGCCACCAACGCCTTGACTACTTAAAAGAGCAACTGCCTCTAGAGATCACTCGTGCAGTAGCCGAGACTATCAAAGAAGACCTAGGTGGCACGTTAGATCCAGCGGCTGACATCACAGCAAGTCTAATCCCAGCAGACGCAATCAACAGCGCAACCATCATTACTCGTGAGCACGGTGTGTTCTGTGGTAAAGCTTGGGCTGATGAAGTGTTTAAGCAACTGGGCGGTGAAGTGACTATCGAGTGGAATGTAGAAGATGGCGACAAGGTTGAACCAAACCAAACGCTTTGCACCCTAACTGGCCCAGCACGCGCGCTACTAACGGGCGAGCGTAATGCAATGAACTTCATTCAAACACTGTCTGGTTGTGCGACAGCAACAGCTATCTACGCTGACAAAATCAAACACACAGAGTGCCGCCTGTTAGATACGCGTAAAACGATTCCTGGCTTGCGCAGCGCACTAAAATACGCAGTCGCTTGTGGCGGCGGTTTCAACCACCGTATCGGTGTTTTCGATGCGTACCTAATCAAAGAAAACCACATCATCGCTTGTGGTGGCATTGAGAAGGCTATCTCTACTGCAAAAGAGCTGAACCCAGGAAAGCCTGTAGAAGTGGAAACCGAAAGCCTAGAAGAGCTAGAGCAAGCTATCAACGCGGGCGCAGACATCATCATGCTAGACAACTTCACTACTGACATGATGCGTGAAGCTGTGAAGATCAACGCTGGCCGTGCTGCACTAGAAAACTCTGGTAACGTGACACTAGACACCATCGCAGAATTTGCTGAAACGGGTGTTGATTACATCTCGGTAGGTGCGCTGACTAAGCACCTAAAAGCAATGGATCTATCAATGAGATTCAAAGCGTAATTGACTGAATAATAATTAATTTCTGTAAAGGCACTGTTGATAACGGTGCCTTTTTTATTGCCTGAATTATCAGTATTTCAAGCAGTTATTTAAGCTGATCGCATAATTTTGCCTGCTATATGAAACACTACACCAATAAATACCAAACCGCTCGCGACCACACCTGAACACCATTCCACTCCCCCATCTCAACTTCTATTCTTTCCATCAACCAGTGCCTGCACTGAAACAAACTAAAGAATGGAATTAGACAATGAATAACAAAAGTAAAAGAACAAATCAGAAAGGCTTTACGCTGATTGAATTGATGATTGTGGTGGCGATTATTGGTGCTTTATCAGCTATTGCTGTACCTGCTTACAAAGACTATGTATCAAAAAGCCAAGCATCTTCAGCATTAGCAACACTAAAAGCACTAATTACACCAGCTGAATTACTAATCCAAGAGGAAGGCAGCATTAGTGGCGGCGTTAGTGCATTGGGGATTTCAGCTAGCTCAAACACTCTAGGGACTATCTCAGCTTCAGGAACTACCATTTCATTTTCGTTTGTAGACGGTAGCCTTGATGGTGACAGTATGACCATGACAAGGAGTGCAGATACTGGTTGGTCATGTTCACTATCAGCCTCAAGCGCAATCCCTTCAATAGAAGGCTGCAACTAATTTGGGACTCACCAACCTCCCAACCGTTCTTCGTCAGGCTGGTTTACTTAGCCTAACTCAAGAACAAGCCGTTGCGGAACATGTACAAGCTTCAGGTGTTTCTACACCTGAAGCTTTGCTCGTTCTTGATTTCTTCACAGGCGACTCCCTAGCACATAATATTCAAGCCATTTTCGGTGTGCCGTTAGTTCAGCTTGCCAATGTTGACTATGAAGTATTGTGCGACCAATTAGGGCTTCGCGAGCTGATCACTAAGTATCACGCTATCCCAGTTTCAACCTCTAGTTCGACTCTCACTCTAGCTTCTGCCGACCCAACCGATTTACAAGCAGAAGATGACTTCCGCTTTGCGACCGGATTGCAGATAGAACTCGTTGTCGCTAACTACTCTGAATTAGAAGGCGCAATACGAAAGTTGTATGGTCGCTCTATTTCAGGGCAAGACTCTAAGCGTAAAGAGATCACCCAAGACGAACTTGCCAACCTTGTTGAAGTCTCCGACGATGAGATGACTTCAATTGAAGACCTCAGCCAAGACGACTCCCCTGTCAGCAGATTTATCAATCAGATATTGGTCGATGCGGTACGCAAAGGTGCATCAGATATTCATTTTGAACCTTACGAAGAGCACTATCGCGTGCGCCTGCGTTGCGATGGCATCCTTGTCGAGATTCAGCAACCCGCCTCTCATTTAAGTCGCCGGTTATCTGCTCGCTTGAAGATTCTCGCCAAGCTTGATATTGCGGAGCGTCGCTTACCCCAAGATGGACGCATTAAGCTCCGTTTGAATGATGAACTCGCGATTGATATGCGCGTATCAACGCTACCGACTTTGTGGGGGGAAAAGATCGTATTGAGGCTGCTCGATAGCAGTGCGGCCAATCTCGATATCGACAAGCTTGGTTACAGCGACGATCAAAAAGCCCTCTACCTCAATGCGCTAAAACGCCCGCAAGGGATGATCTTAATGACAGGTCCAACTGGCAGCGGAAAAACCGTCTCCCTTTATACTGGCCTTCGCGTTCTTAACACTACGGAACGCAACATCTCAACAGCTGAAGACCCAGTGGAAATTAACCTGTGTGGTATCAATCAAGTACAAGTAACACCTAAGATCGGCTTTGGGTTTGCGGAAGCGCTACGATCATTTTTACGACAAGACCCTGATGTTGTGATGGTGGGAGAGATCCGCGACTTGGAAACCGCAGAGATCGCGATCAAAGCATCGCAAACCGGTCACTTAGTGCTTTCGACACTGCACACTAATTCCGCCGCAGAAACCGTCACTCGACTCGCTCATATGGGGATAGAACCTTTTAACCTCGCTTCATCATTAAGCCTGATTATCGCCCAACGACTGGCAAGACGACTGTGCGACCAATGTAAAACAGCTGATGACTCACCAGACATATTTCTGCGTCACTCGATTCCTAACAGCCAAACCATCTACAAAGCCAATCCTCACGGCTGCAATGAGTGTAACCAAGGTTATTCGGGTCGAGTGGGTATCTATGAAGTGATGCCGTTTAGCGATCAACTGAAAAGCAGCCTAATCGACAAACCTAACGCGTTAGCCATTGAAAACTTGGCTCGTCGAGAAGGCATGAGAACTCTGCAAGAGTCAGGGTTAGATAAATTGCTTGAAGGCACCACCAGCTATCAAGAGCTGCAACGTGTTCTGTACATATAAACCCATGGAGCACCAATGAGTAGCAAATCCAAACAATCACAACTAAAAAGCTATCACTGGAAAGGCATTAACAGCTCAGGCAAGAAAGTGTCTGGGCAAACCTTAGCGCTCACTGAATTGGAAGTACGAGAAAAGCTCAAAGAGCAGCATATTCAGATTAAGAAAATCAAAAAGAAAAGTATTTCAGCCGTGGCTCGTTTAACTCATAGAGTCAAAGCCAAAGACATCACTATTTTAACTCGCCAACTGGCTACCATGTTGGCGACTGGTGTGCCGATCGTGCAAGCCATCAAGTTGGTGTCAGACAATCACCGCAAAGCTGAAATGAAATCGATTCTATCGCATATCTGCAAAGGTGTAGAAGCCGGAACGCCAATCTCAAAAGCAATGCGAACCGCAAGCCGTCACTTTGATGATCTGTATACCGACTTAGTCGCAACGGGCGAACTTTCCGGTAATCTCGCGCAAGTATTCGAACGCTTGGCAACTTATCGAGAAAAGAGTGAACAGTTAAAGTCTAAGGTTATAAAAGCACTGATCTACCCAGCGATGGTGGTCATTGTTGCACTAACTGTCTCCTACCTAATGCTAACCATGGTAATCCCCGAATTTGAATCTATGTTTTCAGGCTTTGGTGCAGACTTACCTTGGTTTACTCAGCAGGTACTCCACCTTTCCCATTGGATGCAGGCTTACAGTTTTTATACGGCTGTAGGCATCGGGCTTGTTGTTCTGATTATTTACCAACTATGCCAGCGCTCCCACTCGTTCAGACTGTCTGTCAGTCGGCTAGGATTGCGTTTCCCTGTTCTCGGTGGCGTATTAGCGAAAGCCTCAATAGCCAAATTCAGCCGAACCTTATCAACAAGCTTTAGTTCCGGTATTCCTATTTTAATGAGCCTAAAAACCACAGCCAAAACCGCAGGCAACCTACATTATGAATCAGCAATCATTGAGGTTCACCGAGAAACCGCAGCAGGCATGCCGATGTATATCGCGATGCGCAATACCAATGCCTTCCCTGAAATGGTGTTGCAGATGGTGATGATTGGTGAAGAGTCGGGCAACCTTGATGATATGCTCAATAAAGTCGCTTCCATTTACGAGTTTGAAGTAGACAACACCGTCGACAATTTAGGCAAAATTTTAGAACCATTGATCATCGTATTTTTGGGAACGGTTGTTGGCGGGCTTGTGGTTGCGATGTACTTACCGATCTTTAATCTTATGAGTGTGTTAGGATAGCCAAAAGCAACTTAACACCCATGAGTAGCAAACTTCTGCTCATATAGATCAAGTGGTAAAGGACACTATGGAAGTATTTCACTACTATCCTTGGCTATTCCCCGTATTAGCTTTCATTTTTAGCCTTCTTATCGGCAGCTTCCTCAATGTAGTCATACACCGCTTACCGATTATGATGGAGCGAGAGTGGCAACAAGAGTGCTCGGAATATTTCTCTCAATATAAAATTCCAGCGCCAGAGGGAAAGTTCAATCTCAGCATTCCTCGTTCAACCTGCCCGAAATGCAAAACCCAATTAAGAATCGTCGACAATATCCCAGTGTTAAGCTGGTTGCTCTTAAAGGGTAAGTGCCACAGCTGCGCTAATCCAATCAGTGCTCGCTACCCTTTGGTCGAACTGCTTACAGCAATACTTTGCACAATGGTTGCTAGCCACTTTGGTTTCAGTTACTACGCCATTGCTTTGATTCTTTTCACCTTCGCACTGATTACCGCGACCTTTATCGATCTCGATACCATGTTGTTGCCTGATCAAATCACCTTGCCTTTGGTATGGTCCGGTATCGCATTAGCACTGTTTAATATCGGCCCAGTATCGCTGCAAGATTCCGTGGTTGGCGCAATGGCTGGTTACCTCGCTTTATGGTCTGTTTATTGGTTGTTCAAACTACTGACAGGCAAAGAAGGCATGGGTTACGGTGACTTCAAACTCCTGGCTGCGCTTGGCGCATGGCTTGGTTGGCAGCACCTACCGATGATCATCCTTTTATCTTCGCTTGTTGGCCTTGTGTTTGGTTTGATTCAACTTCGCCTGAAACAGCAAGGCATCGATAAAGCCTTCCCATTTGGTCCTTACCTCGCGATAGCTGGTTGGGTAAGCCTATTGTGGGGCAATGACATCATGGGTTGGTATTTCACTTCTGTGCTAGGGATTTAATCATGGCAATCATTATCGGATTAAGTGGTGGTATCGCCAGTGGCAAAACCACGGTAGCCAACCTATTCAATCAGCATTTCAATATTGATATTGTCGATGCTGATATCGTGGCACGCGAAGTAGTGGCATTGGGCAGCGAAGGCCTAAAACAGATCGCCGCTCATTTTGGCGAAGACATATTGCTTGAAGATGGCATGCTAAACCGAGCTAAACTGCGCGAAGTAATCTTCTCTGATCCCACCGAAAAACAATGGCTCAATGATCTTCTTCATCCCATGATCCGCGACAAAATTGACAGTGACCTGTCTAAAGTCACATCCCCTTATGCTTTATTAGTCGCACCGCTATTGGTTGAAAACCAAATGCAAGGCATGGCCGATCGCGTTTTAATCGTTGATGTGCCTACAGAAGTGCAAATAGAACGCACAATGAGTCGTGACAATGTTTCGAAGGAACAGGTTGCCGCAATTTTAAAATCACAAGCTTCAAGAGAACAGCGCTTAGCGGTTGCAGATGACGTGATTAAAAACCATACTAAAAACCAAGAACTTTTGCCTCAAATCACAGATTTACATCAAAAGTATCTGGCAATCAGTACAGTAGATGGGTCAGAATAGAACTATGTTGAATGAAGGTTTGCTCGATGATCACCCATAAATTTGAACATCCTCTAAATGAGAAAACACGCATCTACTTAAGAGTCGAATCACTCTTGAGGCAGCTACACTTGTCTTCTACATTTTCCGATGCTCAACAGTATCAACTCTTTTTCCGTTCCATCTTTGATCTGATTGAAATCTTCGAACAGATCCAACTCAAGAGCGAACTCGCAAAAGATATTGAGAAGCAACGTGTAACCTACAAAAGTTGGTTGGATGTTGAAGGTGTCGATCAAGAGATGCTGACATCACTACTTAATGACATTGGTAACATCTATCGTGATCTGATGCAGGCAGAGCGTTTTGGCCAGTCACTTAAAGAAGACCGCTTCCTAAGTGCAATTCGCCAACGCTTTAATCTTCCTGGTGGTTCATGCTGCTTTGATCTGCCCGCACTGCATTATTGGCTGCACCTTCCTCTCGATAAGAGAATGCGAGATGCCAAAGCTTGGATGGATAGCCTACAGCCTCTCTATGAAGCGCTAACACTGTGGTTGAAGCTCACCAGAGAGACGGGTCACTTCAAAGAGCAAATCGCTCGTGCTGGCTTCTTCCAGAGCGATGCCGATGAAGCGAATATCCTTCGTCTTTCTATTCCGATGCAATACGGTGCCTACCCGATGATCTCCGGTCACAAGAACCGCTTTGCTGTTAAGTTCATGAGCTTTGAAACTGGGCAAGCCTGTACTCAAGACATCGAATTTGAATTGGCAATCTGCACCTAATTAATTTCCTTTTATAGTTTGGCTTGAGTCCTCACTCGAGCCTAAACTCACTATTATTACACCTTCAAATTAAGAATCACTATGTCGAAGAAAATCACCATCGTTAAATGCCCTCAATGTAATGCTGACGTTGAATGGGGCGAACAAAGCCCGCACCGCCCGTTTTGCAGCAAGCAATGTCAGATGATTGATTTCGGTGAATGGGCAGACGAAGAGAACAGCATCGCTGGCGCACCAGATATGTCAGATAGCGATGGTTGGTCGGAAGATCCGTACTAAGCGAATAGCGAATAGCGAATAGCGAATAGAATTTGAAGGATTGGCGTTTAACGTCAGTCCTTTTTTTATTGTCTCTAACATGGCGCTAGTAGAGATTCCCTACTCCTTCCTTCATCGGTCTAGGGAATGACGGTTAAATATGAGTTTAGGTTTTGTCCGTAATCCTCGCGAGCAAGAGATGAGCGAGCTGGGGATCTTTTACCTACGAAACGCTAAATAGCAGGCACAAAAAAGCGGAGCCAAATGGCTCCGCTTTTATCGATAGAATGCAAAAAGAATTACTTCTTAGTAAGCTTCTCTTTAATACGAGCTGACTTACCAGAACGCTCACGTAGGTAGTACAACTTGGCACGACGTACTGCACCACGGCGTTTAACTTCGATGCTATCAACCATTGGAGAGTGAGTTTGGAACGCACGCTCTACGCCTTCACCGTTCGAGATCTTACGAACTGTGAATGCAGAGTGTAGACCACGGTTACGAATAGCGATTACAACGCCTTCGAAAGCCTGTAGACGCTCACGGTCACCTTCTTTTACCTTAACCTGAACTACAACAGTGTCACCTGGTGCGAATTTAGGAAGGTCTGATTTTAGTTGCTCTTCTTCAAGAGCCTTGATGATGTTGCTCATTTGTATAAATTCCTAGAATAAACTGATACTAAATTTAATAGGTTACTGCTTGCTTTTCGTTAAGAGCGTTGCTCTTTAATGAATTCAGCCAGTAATTGTTCCTGTTCGTCAGTCAGAGCTAGGTTTTCCAGGAGTTCTGGTCTTCTTAGCCAAGTTCGGCCCAACGATTGTTTTAATCGCCAGCGACGAATGTCCTTATGGTTTCCAGACTTGAGTACCGATGGTACATCTTTATCGTCTAGCACCTCAGGGCGCGTATAATGGGGACAATCTAGCAAACCATTTGCAAAAGAATCTTCTTCTGCTGAAGCGAAATCTCCAAGTACACCCGGAACAAACCGAGATACTGAATCAATCAGCGTCATGGCTGGCAGTTCGCCACCCGTCATCACAAAATCTCCAATCGACCATTCTTCGTCAACTTCAGATTGAATGATGCGCTCATCTACCCCTTCGTAGCGACCACAAATAAGAAGTAAATTCTCGTTTGTTGCCAGCTCTTCAACACCTTTCTGGTCGAGTTTACGACCTTGAGGTGAAAGATAGATAACTTTCGTCTTTCCCGGTGCTGCTTGCTTGGCCGTTGTGATAGCGTCGCGCAAAGGCTGAACCATCATTAACATGCCAGGACCACCACCGTAAGGTCTGTCATCAACAGTGCGATGTTTATCATGAGTGAAATCACGAGGATTCCATGTCTCAATAGATAAAAGACCTTTTTTAACCGCTTGACCTGTTACTCCAAAATCAGTAACAGAACGGAACATTTCAGGAAAAAGGCTAATAATGCCAACCCACATGTGTTCTCTCGCTCTGTAATTTGGAGTTAGAATCCAGGATCCCAGTCAACTTCGATCCGGCGAGCTTCGCGATCAACTTTCTTGATCACTTGCTCTTCAAGGTACGGTACTAACCGTTCCTTTTGGCCAAAAGCATCTTTAAGATTTGCTTTGATTACTAGAACATCGTTCGAGCCAGTTTCTAATAGGTCAGTGACCTCACCAAGGTCGTAACCTTTAGTGGTAAAAACTTGCATACCGAACAATTCGCGCCAGTAGAATTCATCTTCTGACAATTCAGGTAACGAAGCAGGGTCAATAGCAATTTCAAAGTTAGTCATCAGTTGCGCGTCTTCACGAACATCTAATCCCGCTAGCTTACATACATAACCTTGGCCATGACGTTTCCAGCTCTCAACTTTGTACTCAACCCACTTACCCTTTAGGTTTAAATACCAAGGGCTGTAATCAAATATGCTTTCAGCATTGTCTGTGTAGGAGAACACTTTGAGCCAGCCACGAATACCATAGGTAGACCCAAGTTTACCCATGACAATTCTATTGTTTTGCTCGCTCATAGTTTCTTTACCCTTCATCGACATAAGCTATTTCTCTTTAAAAAAGAATTAAGCCGCTTTTTGAGCGTCTTTAACTAGCTTAGCTACACGATCAGATAGAGATGCGCCTTGACCAACCCAGTGGTTAACACGATCTAGGTCTAGACGTAGACCTTCTTCTTGACCTTGAGCTGTAGGGTTAAAGAAACCTACTTTCTCGATGAAACGGCCAGTTGCAGCGTTACGGCTATCCGCAACTACGATTTGATAAAATGGGCGCTTCTTTGCACCGTGACGTGCCAAACGAATGGTTACCATGTCGTCCTCTTTGCTTTCTTAATAAAATAATTAACCCCAAGTATAAGTAAATAGCTTGGGGTCTCGTGCCAAATTAAAGCCCCGGAATTTTACTCTTATTCCGGTGCAATGCAAGGGCTTTAGCTATTTTTTCACCAACATAGCTGCCGTACACTTTCTGTGACACGGCTAACACTATGAAAAGTAACGTAGCTAAAGCTTACATTTGTAGATTATCGACCAAACGGGTTAAAGCCACCACCCATTCCGCCCATACCTCCACCGCCGCCCATCATGCCTTGCATGTTGCGCATCATGCCTTTCATGCCACCTTTCTGCATCTTCTTCATCATCTTCTGCATTTGGGTGAACTGCTTAAGCATACGGTTTACATCTTGTACCTGTGTACCAGAACCAGCGGCAATACGCTTTTTGCGGGAGCCTTTGATTAGGTCAGGGCGTTGACGCTCTTTCATGGTCATAGAGTTGATGATCGCTTCCATTTGCTTGAACATCTTGTCATCAACTTTATCTTTAACGTTATCTGGTAGCTGAGACATGCCTGGAAGCTTATCCATCATGCCCATCATGCCGCCCATGTTTTGCATCTGACCTAGCTGTTCACGGAAGTCTTCAAGGTCAAAGCCTTTCTTCTCTTTGAACTTCTTAGCCAGTTTCTCTGCTTTCTCGGTATCAACGTTTTTCTGTAGGTCTTCAATAAGAGACAGTACGTCGCCCATACCTAAGATACGAGAAGCAACACGATCTGGGTGGAACGGTTCTAGTGCGTCAGTCTTTTCACCAACACCCAAGAATTTAATCGGCTTGCCTGTGATATGACGAACAGACAGAGCAGCACCACCACGCGCATCACCATCAACTTTCGTCAAGATAACACCGGTTAGTGGTAGCGCATCACCAAAGGCTTTTGCAGTGTTCGCAGCATCTTGACCTGTCATTGCATCAACAACGAACAGTGTCTCTACTGGTTTAATTGCAGTATGAAGCTCTTTGATCTCGCCCATCATCTCTTCATCGATAGCCAAACGACCCGCAGTATCGACAAGTAGCACGTCGTAGAATTTCTTCTTCGCGTGGTCGATTGCAGCGTTTGCAATATCAAGAGGTTTTTGATCAGCTGAAGATGGGAAGAAGTCTACGCCAACATCGCTTGCTAACGTTTCAAGCTGTTTGATTGCCGCTGGACGGTAAACGTCGGCAGACACAACCAAGACTTTCTTCTTGTCACGCTCAGTTAGAAGCTTAGATAGCTTACCTACCGATGTGGTTTTACCCGCACCTTGTAGACCCGCCATTAAGATAACGGCTGGCGGCTGCGCTGCTAGGTTAAGAGCCTCGTTAGACTCACCCATCACCGCTTCAAGTTCAGCTTGAACGATCTTAATGAATTCTTGACCAGGCGTTAGAGATTTAGAAACCTCAACACCCACAGCGCCTTCTTTTACGCGCTTAACAAAATCGCGGACAACGGGCAGTGCAACGTCGGCTTCAAGTAGCGCCATACGTACTTCACGCAGCGTCTCTTTAATATTGTCTTCGGTCAGACGACCTTTACCGCTGATGTTCTTCAGCGTTTTGGATAGACGATCCGTTAAATTATCAAACATAGTTTTCTCTTCGCTCAAAACTGCGACTATTACTGTGAGTATACATTAGCGCGGATTAGAGTCATACCCGTTGTAGAGCGTTAATCATCCGTGCTTGTGATGTGAGACATTATTCACTTGGAATTGAATGAGGTTCGCCATAGCCCCAAAGAGCGATGCGAGGTATAATTCGCCAATTAGTAATCATTAAAATGGATACCATGGACAGTCTTATTGCGATCGCAGCAGCCTTTCTTTATACAATGGCGATTTCCACGATCATTCCAGGTCTCGTGCACCAAACAGGAATCCGTGTAAAAACGGTGTTTATCAGCGCATTACTTGCTCTAGCTTTCCATGCTTGGTTGCTTGGCGATTTGATTTTTAATGCCAGTGGCCAAAACCTCAGTATCTTGAACGTTGCTTCATTAATCAGTTTAATCATATCTGTGGTAATGAGCGGTGCAATGCTCAAAACCCGTCTGTGGTTTATCTTACCCGTCGTCTATAGCTTCGCTGCGCTGAACTTGATGGCTGCCACTTTTCTTCCAAGCACCTTCATCAAACATCTAGAGAATGACCCAAAACTGCTCGTGCACATCTCTTTGGCTCTATTCTCATACGCAACGTTAACTATCGGTGCGCTATACGCCCTGCAACTTGCGTGGCTAGATCACAAACTTAAAAAGAAAAAAGCCTTAGTGATAAACCCTAACCTACCTCCTTTAATGATGGTGGAAAGACAGCTTTTCAAGATCATTTTGATTGGTAATGGTTTATTAACGGGTACTTTGCTGACTGGCCTTATCTTCGTACAAGATATGTTTGCTCAAGGAAAGGCGCACAAAGCGGTGTTGTCTTTTATCGCTTGGGTTATCTACTCCATCCTTTTATGGGGTCACTACCAAAAAGGGTGGCGTGGACAGAAAGTCACTTGGTTCGCACTTGCGGGCGCCAGCATGCTCACATTAGCCTACTTCGGTAGCCGCTTCGTTCAGGAAATCATCCTGAACTAGTCTGTAAAATAAAGGCAAGATCTCACATACCTTGCCTTTAAAATATTGAGTGCAATACATTCAATTGACATCTCGACCATGTTCGGTCATAAATTAATCAAGATACACAAATAGGAAAAGAATAGTTTTGGACGACATATCAACGGGTATCTTATTTGCGCTACTCGCGTGTCTCATTGTAATTTCTGGTTATTTCTCTGGTTCCGAAACGGGCATGATGTCCCTGAACCGCTACCGTTTAAAGCACTTGGCCAATACGGGTCATAAAGGTGCCAAACGTGTAGAAAAACTTCTGAACCGCCCAGACAGATTGATTGGCCTCATCCTCATCGGCAACAATCTCGTCAACATTCTTGCATCTGCGATCGCTACTATTCTTGGTATGCGCATCTACGGGGATATCGGTGTGGCTATCGCTACTGGTACCCTGACTCTCGTGATCCTAGTATTCGCCGAGGTAACCCCAAAGACCATCGCTTCTCTATTTCCTGAACGTGTCTCTTACGCGAGTAGTATCCTTTTGATGATACTGATGAAGGTGCTATCACCATTGGTGATCTTAGTGAACTTCATTACCAACGGCTTCATTCGTATCTTAGGCGTTAAAGCCAGCCATGATGCAACCGACCACTTGAGCTCCGAAGAGCTTAGAACCGTGGTAAATGAAGCCGGTAGCTTAATCCCTCAACGTCACCAAGATATGTTGGTGTCTATTCTGGATTTAGAGCACGTCACCGTGAACGACATCATGGTGCCGCGTAATGAGATTACTGGTATCGACATCAATGACGACTGGAAATCGATCGTTCGTCAACTTACCCACTCGCCTCATGGTCGCGTAGTGCTGTACCGTGACCAAATAGATGAAGTGGTCGGCATGCTTAGGCTGCGTGAAGCTTACCGTCTGATGCTTGAAAAGAACGAATTCAATAAAGAAACCCTGTTGCGTGCCGCGGATGAGATCTACTTTATTCCTGAAGCGACACCACTCAATATTCAACTGCTTAAGTTTCAACGCAATAAGCAGCGCATCGGTTTGATTGTTGATGAGTATGGCGACATCAATGGTTTGGTTACATTAGAAGATATTCTAGAAGAGATCGTAGGTGAGTTTACCACCTCAATCACCCCAAGCTTATCTGAAGAGATTACTCCGCAAAGCGATGGCAGCTTCTTGATTGAAGGCAGTGCCAATATCCGAGATATCAACAAAGGCTTACAGTGGGCACTGCCTACCGATGGCCCAAGAACGCTGAATGGTTTGATACTGGAACATCTTGAAGATATTCCTGAGAGTCACCTGAGTGTTCAGGTTGCCAGCCACCCAATGGAAATTGTTGAGCTTGAAGAGAACCGCATCAAACTGGTTCGCGTGTTCCCACAGATCGTGAACGGCTAACTGAGTTATCACTGAATCTCTGTCTCGCCCTAAAATACGTTGACGAAAAAGGCCCGGTTCATTGAACCGGGCCTTTTAGTATCTAACTCGCCCTATCTAGGGTAGCTATCAATGACTAGTCGATCTTAAGCTCTTGCAGCATAGACTCTGGCAGTGCCAGTTCATCATTCTTGTTTACAGAGATGCCTGCAGCGATGATCGCATTCGCGATCTCTTTCGCTTCATCCAAAGAGTGCATTGCCGCGGTACCACATTGGTATTCGTTCAGCTCAGGGATCTTATTCTGGTTCTCAACTTTCAGTACGTCTTGCATCGCTGCCAACCAACCGTCAGCCACTTGTTGTTCTGTAGGCGTACCAATCAGGCTCATGTAGAAACCAGTGCGACAGCCCATCGGTGAGATATCGATGATCTCTACATCTGAACCGTTCAATTGATTACGCATGAAACCAGCATATAGGTGCTCTAGAGTATGGATACCTTTCTCAGATAGGATGTCTTTGTTTGGCGCAGTAAAACGCAGGTCAAACACAGTGATGGTATCCCCTTTTGGGGTTTGCATTGTTTTAGCAACACGAACGGCAGGTGCGTTCATGCGTGTGTGATCAACAGTGAAACTATCTAATAAAGGCATTGCTCTTCTCCATGACGGCTGGCTTTAGAAAAACCAGCTTCGATTGTCTTCTAGTTCTTTGCGGCACTGTTTCAGCTGCCATCCATAATCTTTTGCTTGCTGTTCGACTTTGCGCGCCACCTTAATTAGCGATGGCTTGCTGTTGTATGACTTACGCTTATAACCACCACGGCCTTCATGATAAGCCAGGTATTGGTTATATGGGTCCCATAGTGAGATGCCCAATTGACGACGCGTCTCGCTGGTATACCAACCGATGAACATCAATGCATCATCAAAGTTGGTTCTTGAACCACCGTTATTGGTCGCCTTTTGGAAGTCTTCCCAAGCAGGATCTTGAGCTTGTGCATAACCGTAGGCACTGCTTACACGCCCCCACGGTATAAAGCCAAGAATGTAATCTTTAGGTGGGCGCGCATCATGACGATAGCTACTCTCTTGTTTCACAAAAGCCATCGCAACGTTAATCGGCGTTCCCCATTCTTCTTGCATATCCAAGGCATCTTCATACCATGAAGGGTGCTCTCGAAAGATGCTACACAAATTATCTTGCTGCTTTGGCGGTGGCGTTGCACATCCAACCAACAGGCTAGAGACAACACCAACAGTCACTACAGGTAACCATTTACTACTCACTCGAGTAGGCTGACCTAATAAGGCTTGCTTCCTTTCCACCAAAGTCTCGCTATGCTTTTAAATACGAAAAATAATCCGCTAAGAAGCTATCAAAATCTTGAGTGCTTGCTTCTTCACTTTGTTGCTGAGCAATCACAGAACGTTGAACTTCTGCTTCCATCAACTCAGCTGAATATACTTTGTATTGGTGCGCTTTGTGTTGCTGAGCGTACGTTTTACCTAACGCGCAACCCACTTTACCTAAGCCGCCCAATTTTTTGGTCTCTTCTAGCAACTGGCCAGAAATAGTTAGCTCAGGGTTATCAATCCAAGCCTCAAGCGTATCGCATGTTTCTTGGTATGCACGACCACCTTGTTCAGCGTCCATCATCTCGGCAATAGAGCGCAGATCTTTGAAGACACGCTTCGCCCAATCTTGCAGAGACAATCGCTCACCATGACAACCGATTTGCAGCTCTAGACCAACCTGACGACCTTGTAGGATCACCTTGTTCCAGTTATCGCGCCAGCATTCAAGCTCGCAGTTATCCATCTCAGCAGAGTCCGTTAGCACACTCCACGTTAGGAATAAGTCTAGGAAGCGAACCTGCTGCTCATTGATACCAATTGAGCTGAATGGGTTTACATCTAAAGAACGAACCTCAATGTACTCAACACCACCGCGTGCCAATGCTTCAGATGGTTTCTCACCACTCTTCGCCACACGCTTAGGGCGGATTGGAGCGTAAAGCTCATTTTCAATTTGCAGTACGTTGCTATTCAACTGACGGTATTCACCATCAACCTTAGTGCCAATCTCGGCAAATTCTTCTGATGGTGTGCGAATCGCTTGATTCAAACCTTCAAGGTATTGGTCTAGGCTGTTGAAACCAATCTTCAACACACTTTGCGCACTGTTCGTGTAGCCAAGGTCGCTCAGGCGCAGTGCCGTTGCTTTTGGCAGATACAGTGTCTCGCCAATCTTTTCAAAAGGCAGGTTTGTCTCTCTTCCTTTGATGAAAGAAGAACATAGCGCAGGTGAAGCACCGAAGAAGTATGGGATTAACCAACCAAAGCGGTAGTAGTTACGAATCAAACCAAAGTAAGCATCTGACTTAGATTCACAACGCGCTTCTTCAGTTTGCTCTCCAAACAGGCTATCCCAAAAGCTTTCTGGGAAAGAGAAGTTGAAGTGAACACCAGAGATAATCTGCATCAGGCTACCGTAACGACGTTTTAGGCCTTCACGATATAGGGTCTTCATCTTACCGTTATTCGAGGTGCCGTATTGCGCTAGCTGAATGTAATCTTCACTGCCAACGTAACAAGGCATAGAAAGCGGCCATAGTTTTTCGCCGTCTAACTTGGTTTGCGTGAAGTGGTGGATATCAGACAACTGATTCAAAAGCGTCGGAACGTCGTTAGAAACAGGCGTGATAAATTCCAGTAGCGACTCAGAGAAATCGGTCGTTACCCATTCGTTCATCAACGCAGATCCCAAAGCCTCAGGGTGCGGCCCAGTAGCAAGGTGCCCATCTTCCGTGTAGCGTAATGTTTCCCTTTCAACACCACGACCAAATTGAGAGAAGGTCTTAGGGTTGGTTGCAACTTGCTTTAGTCGCGCAGCAAAATCAGTCAAAATTCAGTTCACTTATCTTATATTGTTCTGATTAGAACTATCATAAATTAGGTTGGAGGAGAAAAGTAGAGTCTCTTCCCTCCCCCTTTAATGTGTACTCTAACGAATGATTTCAAGCTCTTCTATTGGAATATCTAACTTTTCTAATTGCGGGCGAAGCGAAGTCGCGTCACCAACAACGATTATTTGATAATCATTCGGGTCAAACCATTTCTTAGATAGCTCGTTTAAGGTCTCTTTTGAAACCGTTTCAACTATCTGATTACGCTGTTGTAGGTAATCTTCATCAAGGCTCAATGCAACAATATTACTCAACAACCCCGCCTTTTGACTTGGCGTTTCGTATTTAAGTGCATCTTGTTGACCGACGGCAAGGCGCATAAATTTCACCTCTTCGTCAGTTAATCCACTTTGGCTAAACTCATTCAGCTCATTAATAAACTCTTGAATCGATGGAACCGTCGCATTCGCCCTTACCTGCGCGCTAAATACCACTGCGCCAGTTTCACGAGTACTTGCGAAGTAACCGCTTGCACCGTAAGTGTAGGCTTTGTCTTCACGTAGGTTCTGGTTGATACGGCTATTGAAGTTGCCCGCTAAGTTAAAGTTAGCTAACTGGCTCAAATACAATTCACCCGTTGCATCAAACGGCAGGCCTTTACGAACCAAGCGAACAATGCTTTGCGGCGCACCCGGTTTATCGACTAAGTACAGGTGCTGACCAGAAAGCTCTTTGACGATCTGTGGACGCGTTAATGGTGCCGCATCGCCTTGCCACTCTTCAAAGAATTGTAGCTGTTTCCCTACCTCTTTCTTCGAGATGTCTCCCACAACAACAATATTGGCACCTTCTGGTGTGTAATGTTGCGCATAGAATTTTTTCACATCGTCTAAGGTCAATTTCGATAGAGATTCCTTAGTACCATCACTTGCACGAGCAAAAACAGTGTCACCAAACAGCACTTCACGGGTTGCTTGAGAAGCCATCCAGCTTGGCTGCTGATGCTGATACACAACGCCTTCTAGCATCTGTTTCTTAACGCGCTCAAAATCTTGCTCATCGAACTTAGGATCGAATAGAACCTCTTGCACAATCGCTAAGGTTTGAGGCAAGTTTTTCTCTAGCGTCGAGACTGAAATATCTGTGGTGTAGCTGCCCGCACTAATGCTCACGCTGCTACCAAGTTTATCTAAGGTCGCTTGTAACTCTTCAACGGTTCGTTTAGTTGAGCCTTCTTCCATCATCGAAGCCGTTAGGTTCGCTAGGCCTTCTTGCCCTTTGCGAACATAGCGTTCGCCTGCAGGCAATTGAATTTGCAGCTGTACTGTCGGAGTTTCACTGGTCACGGTACCAATTAAGTCAGTGCCATTTGCAAAGTGCATGCGGTACAACTCAGGCATGGTCGCCTCAACACCAAAGTTCACTTCTGGCATCACACTGCGATCAAAGGTATCCGGTGCCTTTCTGAAATCCAGTTGATCTTCCGTCACCTTGCTGTATTCCGGCAACGTACGTGGTGGCGTGGTAAAGGTCGCTTCACGAACCGCCAAATCGAGCTTTTTCTTAGGAACCACACTCAAGGTAACCTTGTGCTTACCTTCGATGAAATCTTGGTATGCCTTGCTCACGCTCTCAGGCGTCACCGCTCGGATTTGATCGAGTTGTGATTCAATGCGATCAGGCTGACCATAGAAGGTTTGGTTCGACGCGAGTTGCGACACCTTACCTTTAACGCTTTGCAATGCAAAAACAGCATTCGCTTCGGCCATGCCAGTGATCTGGTCTAAACGCTCTTGCTCAACGCCCTCTTTCGAGAATTGCTCCAGGGTATCCATCAGCTCTTTATTGAGAACCGTCAAATCGCCTTTTTCACCTGAGTTGCCCATTGCATACACGTACATGGTACAAGCAAGCTCAGCACAATCATGGAAAGAGCCAGCGCTGACGGCCTTCTGCGTTTTTACGAGGTTTTGATATAGGTAACTGTTGGTACCTGAACCTAACACGTTAGACAATGCATTCAGTGAAGCTTGCGTCTCTTCACCGCGATACGTTGTTGGCCACCCCACCAGCACCATCGGCTGACGAATATTGTCTTCTAAGGTGATGTATTTATCTTCTGTTAGAACAGCAGGTTGCTTCTCTGCCGCCTTCACTTCAGGGCCTTGAGGAATTGAACCAAAGTACTTGTTAACCCATTCTAGCGTGTCATCAACGTCGATATCACCACCAATCGTTAACACGGCATTGTTTGGGCCGTACCAACGCAGGAAGAACGCTTTAAGATCATTCACGTCAACACGGTCAAGATCTTCAACATAGCCGATTGGTTGCCAAGAGTAAGGGTGACCTTCAGGGTAAAGCGCTTCGCCCATGCGTTCCCACATCAAGCCGTAAGGACGATTTTCGTAGCTCTGCGCTCGCTCGTTCTTGACCGTGCCTCTTTGAACCTCAAATTTCTTCTGAGAAACAGCATCCAACAAGAAGCCCATTCGGTCTGATTCTAACCACAACATTTTCTCAAGTTGGTTAGAAGGAACAGTTTCAAAATAGTTGGTGCGGTCACGGTTGGTCGTGCCGTTTAACGAACCACCCGCTTCGGTAATGATCTTAAAGTGCTGTTGGTCACCAACGTTCTCAGAACCCTGGAACATCATGTGCTCAAAGAAGTGAGCAAAGCCCGACTTGCCAATCTCTTCACGTGCTGAGCCGACATGATAAGTTACATCAACATGCACCAACGGATCGGAATCATCAGGGGAAAGAATAACTGTCAGACCGTTTTCAAGCTGATACTTGGTGTAAGGAATCACTACTTTATCTTTAGAGGGCTTAACCTCTTCTAACAGAGTGACACCTTCAGGTAACGAGGAAAAGAAGGGCGTTGAGCTAGGTACATTGTAAGAACAGCCAGCAATGGCGATAAGAGAAAATGTACCAAGTAAAACCTTTTTCATAGGTTCTCCTTAGAAAAAACCGAAGTAGATAGCAGCAAGTAAGCTATAGCGAGCGGCTTTGCCAATCGCTATCAAAATAACGCTAGGGATGAATTTCATTCTTAGCCAACCCGCAGCGAGACACAAAGGGTCACCAATGATCGGTAACCAACTAAATAACAGTGTCCAGTAGCCATAGCGACTCAGCCAAGCCATAGCCTTATGACCATGCTTTTCAGATTGAGTTCGATTAGGCAACCACAAACCAATCCAATAGTTAGTCAGGCCGCCTAAGGTATTGCCTAATGTCGCCACTAGAATGATCGATGAGGTTGAAAACTGATCTAAGCTCAATGCAGCCACAAGGCTAGCTTCTGAACCACCGGGGAGTAACGTGGCACTCAAGAAGCCACTAATGAAGAGTACCCACAGCGCCGAGTCCGAGAACCACAGCGCGATATTTTCAAAAAGGGAGTTAAAAAATTCTAACACTGCCTATCAACTTTCTTGCATTTTAAGTAGCACCTTGCCTCTGGTGTGTCCGGTTTCAACCTGCAGGTGCGCCGACTGCGCCTCGTCTAATTGGTAGATACCTTGAATTTCTGTTTTGAGTAATCCGACACTGACCATGTAAAGCATAGTGTCCATTTGCTCAGGGCTTGGTTCAACCAGCATGCCTGATGCAGTAAAACCTAATAGTGTGGCTTTTTCGCAGATAAGTTCTGCAGATAGAGTCGGCACAGTCACGACTCGCGCGTCATCTTTTAGGCACTTCAATGCATCAAGCGCGGTATCGCCGCCGACCAAGTCAATCAACACATCGACATCAGATACTCTTTCTGATGCTGGTGCAAACTTATAGTTAATCGCGTGAGCACCTAGCGTCGCAAGGTAATCAAGGTTGGCTTCGCTGCAGGTTGTGTAAACCTCTGCTTTTGCTGCCACTGCAATTTGAACCGCAAGGTGACCAACGCCGCCCGCGCCCGCCAAGATAAGCACGCGGTCGCCTTCTTTCACTTCGGCTTTGTTGAGCGCTTGTGCCGCTGTTTGACTCGCGAGTGGTAATGCAGCTGCCGCTTCTAGAGTGACAGAATCAGGAACCATACTTAATGCAGCTTCTGGAACACACACATATTGGCTGTAACCGCCACCTTGCAGTGGAAAACCAATAAAGCCAGCTACGTTATCACCAACAGTAAAGCGTTCAGCCTGTTCGCCTAGCGAGACAATTTGCCCTGAAATATCGTAGCCAGGTACCCAAGGTAGGTTATCTTTGTTTTGTGCTGCCGCCCAACCAAGGCCCGCTCGGGTTTTGACATCAATCGGATTAATGCCTGAAAAGGAAACTTTAACCACCACTTCTCCAGCCTTAGGCTCAGGGATCGCACTGGTTTGAATACTTAGATTTTCGACGCCGCCGAATTGAGTAATCGCAATCTGTTTATTTTCCATTTCCACATTTCCTTGATTGATAAAAGCCCTAGTGAGCAAGCACCCTAATTAATAAAAAGAAAGGGATGCGAAAGCATCCCTTTGACTATAAACCATTTAATAAGGCTAAGTTAACCGCTCATTCGTAAATTGACGACCAATTAACGTAACGATACATGACCCAGCAAATCCACTAGCCCACGAGAGCTAATAGAATACCCGCCGCAACCGCACTACCAAGTACACCGGCTACGTTCGGGCCCATTGCATGCATCAACAAGAAGTTCTGAGGGTTTGCCTCAAGACCAACCTTGTTCACAACACGTGCCGCCATTGGAACCGCTGATACGCCAGCTGCGCCAATCAGTGGGTTGATGTCCTCTTTCGAGAATCGGTTCAACACCTTAGCCATCAATACACCACCCGCCGTACCGATACTGAACGCGACCGCACCTAAACCTAGAATACCCAATGTTTCTAAGTTCAAGAACTTATCCGCTTGAAGCTTAGAACCAACCCCTAGACCTAGGAAAATAGTTACAACGTTAATCAGTTCGTTTTGAGCTGTTTTTGAAAGGCGATCAACCACACCCGCTTCACGCATTAAGTTACCCAAACAGAACATACCAACTAGAGGTGTTGCTGAAGGTAGGAACAAAATCGTCATCAGTAGTACAGCAAGCGGGAAAAGAATCTTCTCGGCTTTGCTAACGTGACGAAGTTGAGCCATCTTAATTTTGCGCTCTTCAGGAGACGTTAACGCTTTCATGATTGGTGGCTGAATGATCGGAACCAAAGCCATGTAGCTATAAGCCGCTACTGCAATGGCACCTAAAAGATCCGGAGATAACTTACTCGCCAAGAAGATCGCAGTTGGGCCATCGGCACCACCAATGATCGCAATTGACGAAGCATCGGCCATCGAGAACTCCATTCCTGGAACGTAGTTCAGCAAGATCGCGCCAAATAGCGTCGCGAAGATACCAAACTGAGCCGCAGCCCCTAGCCACAACGTTTTAGGGTTCGCAATCAACGCACCGAAGTCCGTCATCGCACCAACACCCATAAAGATCAGCAGTGGGAAAATACCTGTCTCAATACCAATGTAGTAGACGTAGTAGAGCAAACCACCTGGATCAGTAAACCCAGCATTTGGAATGTTTGCTAATACAGCACCAAAACCAATAGGCAGTAGAAGTAACGGTTCAAATCCTTTACGAATTGCCAAAAACAACAGTAAGCAACCAACCAGCATCATACAGATCTGGCCGAACTCAAAGTTCGCAATCCCTGTTTCAGACCATAAGGTCATCAATCCTTCCATGGTACTCCCTTACGCTAAGCTTAGTAGTGGAGCGCCTACAGTAACTGCATCGCCTTCTTTAACATTCAATTCTTGAACGATACCACCACGAGCAGCACGAACTTCCGTTTCCATCTTCATCGCTTCTAGGATTAGTAGAACGTCGCCTTCAGAAACCTCAGTACCCGCCTGAACGTTTACTTTAAAGATGTTACCCGCCAATGGAGCTGGAACCGCTTCAGCGTCAGACGCTGCTACTGGTGCAGCCTGAGCAGGTTTTGCAGATGACGCCACCGATGTCAGTTCACCTTGTGGGCCAACTTCAACATCGTAAACTTGACCATCAACCTTCACGCTGTAGCTTTCAATACCACCAGAAGCTTGTACAGGAGCTGCAGCAACTGGAGCCGCAACGTCTAGCGTTGGTGCAGGTTCAAATGCTTCAGGATTACGACGGTTCTTAAGGAACTTAAGACCCACTTGTGGGAAGAGCGCGTAAGTCAGTACATCATCAACCGTATCTTCAGCTAGAGAGATACCCTCTGATTTCGCTTTCTCTAACAGATCCGTCGTTAACGTATCCATTTCAGACTTAAGTAAATCAGCAGGACGACAAGTAATCGGCTCTGCACCGTCTAGAACTTTCGCTTGCAGTTCAGCATCCACTTCAGCAGGAGCTTGACCGTATTCACCTTTCAGTAGACCAGCAGTCTCTTTCGTGATGCTCTTATAGCGTTCGCCCGTTAAGACGTTAATAACCGCTTGAGTACCGACAATCTGAGAAGTTGGTGTTACTAAAGGAATGTAACCAAGCTCTTTACGTACGCGTGGGATCTCTTCTAGAACTTCATCCATGCGATCGGCGGCGCCTTGCTCTTTAAGCTGGCCTTCCATGTTAGTTAACATTCCGCCAGGAACTTGAGCGATTAAGATGCGAGAATCGACACCTTTTAGCTGACCTTCCCATTTCGCGTACTTTTTACGTACATCACGGAAGTAAGCCGCGATGGGTTCGATTTGGTCTAGTTTAAGATTCGTGTCGCGCTCTGTACCTTCTAACATCGCAACAACCGTTTCGGTTGGCGTATGACCGTAAGTACAGCTCATTGAAGAAATAGCGGTATCTAGAATGTCGATACCCGCTTCAACGGCTTTAACCGCTGTTGCAGTCGATAGACCAGTTGTCGCGTGGCTATGCAGTGCTAGAGGAACGTCACACGATGCTTTGATACGTGTAATCAGCTCTTCTGCTTCATACGGCTTTAATAAACCTGACATATCTTTGATACATAGTGAGTGACAACCTAGGTCCTCTAGGCGCTTAGCCAAATCAACCCAAGTATCTGAATTGTGGACCGGACTGGTTGTGTAAGACAACGTACCTTGAGCGTGGCCACCAACGTCGATCGTTGCTTTCACTGCTTTTTCAAAGTTACGCACGTCATTCATCGCATCAAAGATACGGAATACGTCCATGCCGTTTTTATGGGCACGTTCAACAAATTTTTCTACTACATCATCCGCGTAGTGACGGTAGCCCAATAGGTTTTGACCACGCAGTAGCATCTGCATTGGTGTGTTTGGCATCGCTTTTTTCAGCTCACGCAAACGCTCCCATGGATCCTCGCCAAGAAAACGGATACACGAATCAAACGTCGCGCCGCCCCAAGTCTCAAGTGACCAGTAACCGACTTTATCCAGTTCTGCCGCAATTGGCAGCATATCTTCGATACGCATACGAGTAGCAAATAGTGACTGGTGCGCGTCACGAAGTACCACATCTGTTATAGCTAGTGGTTTAGACATGCTCATAAACTCCTTTTTAATCCTTTAAATGCTACTTAGCAGTAGACGCACGGTATTGATGAACCGCGGCCGAAATTGCTGCCACTACCTGTGGGCTAACAGCTGAAGGGTTTGATTGTGATTTTTGAATTTTTTTAGGTGCTGCGATCGGCTCTGGTACTTCTTCTGGTACCAGTTTTGACATCAACCGAACGAGGTAAACTAGAATAGTTAGGAAAATAAAGACAACGGACATCCCCGTTATCATTAGAGTCGCCGCATCTCCTAGCAGGCTTCCAATATTAGTCATGTTGCTTCCTTTCTTCGTCATCCTGACATACGTACAGGATTTCAGCGAATAGTGATCCCGACCCATGGATTATCTCGATTGGTAAAAGTTTGTCAATTTTGTTTAAGGTTCTGTTACGGATAACGCACACATAAGGTTAATTATTCGCCTATCAGATCACATAAATCTGTCAAATACGTCATTTTTAGATATTTAAACTGTGACTTAAACGGGGCTTTTCTGGGAATTGATATGAGAAAGGTGGAATAACAAAGAAGCAATCAAGAACTACTTTAAATACAACAAGTTAAACAACGAACAAATTTAACATTGTCGCAACAATTTTACAGCAAGCATAAAAAAAGCCTCGTATAAACGAGGCTTTTTCTAATAATGTGGCGCGCTCTGGAGGATTCGAACCTCCGACCGCCTGGTTCGTAGCCAGGTACTCTATCCAGCTGAGCTAAGAGCGCACGGTTTTAATATCAATTCATTGTTACTAACAACAGATCAATATAAGGATTTCATTCTTATAAGAAAAAAGCCCTAAATAGTGGCGCGTCCTGGAGGATTCGAACCTCCGACCGCCTGGTTCGTAGCCAGGTACTCTATCCAGCTGAGCTAAGGACGCACGGTTTTCGATATCAGTATTTCCAATATCAGGAGTTCACAAGGAAACCCTAAAGAGTGGCGCGTCCTGGAGGATTCGAACCTCCGACCGCCTGGTTCGTAGCCAGGTACTCTATCCAGCTGAGCTAAGGACGCGCAGTTTTCGATATCGGTATTCCCAATATCAGGGGTTCATAAAAGAAACCCTAAATAGTGGCGCGCTCTGGAGGATTCGAACCTCCGACCGCCTGGTTCGTAGCCAGGTACTCTATCCAGCTGAGCTAAGAGCGCACGGTTTTAGTATCAATTCGTTGTAAACAACAACAACTCAATACAAGGATTTCTGTTCTTATAAGAAAGAAGCCCTAAATAGTGGCGCGTCCTGGAGGATTCGAACCTCCGACCGCCTGGTTCGTAGCCAGGTACTCTATCCAGCTGAGCTAAGGACGCACGGTTTTTGATATTAATTCTCGACGAACGATTTATCAATATCAGGATTCACATTCTTATAAGAACTAAACCCTAAATAGTGGCGCGCTCTGGAGGATTCGAACCTCCGACCGCCTGGTTCGTAGCCAGGTACTCTATCCAGCTGAGCTAAGAGCGCACGGTTTTAGTATCAACTTAGTCAATACAAGGACTTTCATTCTTAAAAGAAATAAACCCTTAAATAGTGGCGCGTCCTGGAGGATTCGAACCTCCGACCGCCTGGTTCGTAGCCAGGTACTCTATCCAGCTGAGCTAAGGACGCACGGTGTTCATTCATTAAGAATGAAGTTGTGAAATATATCACATTCTTCTTGCTACGAAGAAAAAAAAAGGCCATCGGCCTGTAATGAATGGCGGTGAGGGAGGGATTCGAACCCTCGATGCAGCTACAAACCACATACTCCCTTAGCAGGGGAGCGCCTTCGGCCACTCGGCCACCTCACCTAATTCATTATTCTCAAATCACTTACAAGTAAGAGAAGAGAGAATGGCGCGTCCTGGAGGATTCGAACCTCCGACCGCCTGGTTCGTAGCCAGGTACTCTATCCAGCTGAGCTAAGGACGCACATTTACATTGTCTAAATTGCTAATTTTAGACTCGCAAGAAATGGCGGTGAGGGAGGGATTCGAACCCTCGATGCAGCTACAAACCACATACTCCCTTAGCAGGGGAGCGCCTTCGGCCTCTCGGCCACCTCACCGTCTTGCGGAGGCACATATTACGTTTTACCGAAAATATGTCAAACACTTTATTGAAAAAAATTGGACAAAAACACTCAACCGTTTGCTATTTAATCAAAGCGCTTGCAAATTGAACTTATAAGATTCAAATCGCGCTTTTTCCCTTAAAAATTAAGGTGAAAGATTGGCAATAATAAACAGCCGAAAACAATTATCTAATTTCTCCAGCAGCAAGTGCTACCGCTGATGGCACAATACTACGGGATGCGTATTTTCGCCATAGGGGAAGCGAATAAATCTTGAGTTTTGCCAAACAAAATACAGAGCAACAGTTCTGTTCAATCTTGTCTGTATCTCGCAGCATCACAAAGCATTCACTTCACCACTTTGAGACCGATCCGTTATCCAACCCATCTATGTCCCAATCAGTGTTTCGGTTCCCCAAGATCAAAAAAGGCTAGCAACAATGCTAGCCTCTTCTCTACGCAAAAGTATTAGTAGTTGCCAGCTGCAACGTTACCATTACCTTTTTCAGCTTGAATGCGCATGTAGATCTCTTCACGGTGAACAGATACTTCTTTAGGTGCGTTAACACCGATACGTACTTGGTTACCTTTAACACCTAGTACAGTAACTGTTACTTCATCACCAATCATCAGTGTTTCGCCAACGCGGCGAGTCAAAATTAGCATTCTTTGCTCCTTGAGTAATCTCTAAATTTATCTAGCTACGAGAGCATTATCCAACAAAAGTTATATTTTCGTAAACTATCGATTGAGTTTATTTAACCAAAATGCACTTCTTTTTTAGGATAACCCTGTGTTTCACGCGCTACGATGTATGCATTGTGTAATATGTTAGCAGCCATATCGACTTGCGTTGGTGATATCACCAAAGTTAAAGACTGCTGCTGCAATAAGTGATGCTGTACATCAATTTCGCCTTCAGACAACAATCCATGTGAACTGACCACAATTTCTTGTGTTCGGCTTCCTACCACAGTTAACAAACTAACCTGTTCACTATTACGGATTTTCTCAGCAAAAACTAGTTTTAATTTGGCACTTATGTCTTGTTTAATAATGAGTGCTGCCCGTTCTGTTTCCTCGATCACACTACAGACTTCGATCCCCAACAGTTGGCAATGTGAAATGAAAGACGGTAAATCTTCATTCAAACACTCGATACGCACCATATCTCTTTGGATGGCGATGCCAGCAATATCATTCAAACACTGATTACCCGCGATCAATGTGCCCTCGCCTTGTTCAAAGCTTGAAAGCACTCGCAATGGCACGTTGTGCTGCCATGCATACTGAACACAAGGAAGGTGCAATACCTTAGCGCCTCGGCGAGCCATCTCTTCCATAGAAGGAAAGTCTAAAGTATCTAATTTCTGAGATTGTTTTACGACTCTAGGGTCACAAGAGTAAACACCATCTACATCAGTATAGATCTGGCATTCTTTCGCCTGCAAGGCACCTGCAAGCGCGACCGCTGTAGTATCTGAACCACCGCGGCCTAATGTCGTGATATCACCTTTCGCATTGAATCCTTGAAAGCCTGCAACAATAACAATCTGGTTGTCATCTAGCAGAGCTTGAATCGGAGCAGTATCAATACGCTCAATCGCTGCATTATTATGATTAGAATCCGTGTGTATCTTGGCTTGATAGCCAGTCATCGATGTCGCTTCATAACCTAACTTGTGTAACGTCATTGCTAACAAGGCCATGGAAACTTGCTCGCCAGCCGTTAACAACACATCCAGTTCTCTAGCGTTTGGTACGCTATCAACTTGCGTGGCTAAATTAACTAACCGATTTGTTTCACCAGACATAGCAGAAACGACAACCACGATCTGGTTCCCTTCATTTTTCGCTTCAATGATTTTTTCTGCTACATGATGGATTCGTTCAATTGAACCCACCGACGTCCCACCAAATTTCTGCACGATAAGAGGCATTTTCACCCGTCCTCACCTTCCCAAGACCAATGTCTATATATGACAAAAAAACACATACTCCGCGTCAGGGCGAAGCAATAAAAAATTAACCAAGGAGTCTAACGCCACCATTAGACTTCTTGGTTAATCTCAATCAAACCTTGTTTAAACACACTTCCAATAGGCAAAATAAAAGATGCCCAATCAACTGATTGGGCATCTTTGTATCAATTACTTAAGCTTAAAGACGCTCTTCTAGCCAAGTACGCACAGATTTAAGCGCTTCTGGCAGTGCTGCAACGTCTGTACCGCCCGCTTGAGCCATATCTGGACGACCGCCGCCTTTACCGCCAACTTGCTCAGCAACCATCTTGACGAGATCACCCGCTTTTACTTTGCCGATTAGGTCTTTGGTTACACCAGCAATCAAGCCAACTTTACCGTCTGCTACGTTCGCGATCAGGATAATGCCGCTACCTACTTGGTTTTTAGCGTTATCAACCATAGTACGTAGGTTCTTGTTGTCTGCGCCTTCAATTGCAGCAACCAAAACTTTAGTACCAGAGATGTCTTCTACTTTGCCCATGATGTTTGCGCTTTCTGCAGCAGCCATCTTTTCTTTAAGCAGTTGGATTTCTTTCTCTAGCAATTTCGCTTTCTTAGCTGACTCAGCCAGTTTCTCTTCGTAAGCGTTAGCTTGAGCTTCTACTGCATCTAGTGCAGCTTCACCTGTTACCGCTTCAATACGACGAATACCCGCAGCAATACCACCTTCAGAAGTGATCTTGAATAGGCCGATATCACCTGTGTTTGAAGCGTGGATACCACCACAAAGTTCAGTAGAGAAGTCGCCCATAGATAGAACGCGAACTTCATCATCGTACTTCTCGCCAAACAGTGCCATTGCACCTTTTTCTTTCGCTGACTCGATGTCCATGATGTTCGTTTCAATCACATGGTTCTTACGAACTTGTGCGTTAACTAGACGCTCTACTTCTTTAATCTGTGCTGGTGTTACCGCTTCAAGGTTAGAGAAGTCAAAACGTAGGTTGTCTGGCTTAACTAAAGAACCTTTCTGAGCAACGTGCTCACCTAGCACTTCGCGCAATGCAGAGTGAAGTAAGTGAGTGGCAGAGTGGTTTAGTGAGATAGCAGCTCGACGCTCAGCGTCAACCGTTGCTTCTACTTTATCGCCCTTAGCAAATACACCTTCAACTAGCTCACCGTGGTGCGCAAATGCGTTACCTAGCTTCTGAGTGTCTTGTACTTTGAAAAGACCCGACGCTGTTTTTAGTGTACCAGCATCACCACATTGACCGCCTGACTCAGCGTAGAATGGTGTCTCTTCAAGGATGATGATTGCTTTGTCGCCAGCCGATAGTGAAGATACTTCTTCGCCGTCAACGAATAGCGCAGAGATTTCACCAGCACCTTCAGTTGCTGTGTAACCACAGAACTCAGTGTTGGTGTCTACTTTGATTGTCGCGTTGTAATCCGTGCCGAATTGGCCTGCTTCACGTGCACGCTTACGCTGTGCTTCCATCGCCTTCTCAAAGCCTTCTTCATCGATAGTAAAATCGCGTTCGCGAGCTACATCGTTAGTAAGGTCAGCTGGGAAGCCGTATGTATCGTAAAGTTTGAAAACTGTTTCGCCGTCAAGCTCTTTGCCTTCAAGTGCATCTAGTGCGTCATTAAGAATAACCATGCCGCGCTCTAGCGTACGACCAAAGTTCTCTTCCTCAATGCGAAGTACTTTTTCAACCAGCTCTTGCTGTTTCTTAAGTTCATCTGCCGCAGAGCCCATCACTTCAGCCAGTACGCCCACAAGTTTGTGGAAGAACACGCCTTGTGCGCCAAGCTTGTTACCGTGACGAACTGCACGACGGATGATACGACGTAGAACGTAGCCACGACCTTCGTTTGAAGGCATAACACCGTCAGCAATTAGGAATGAACAAGAACGGATGTGGTCAGCAATAACGCGTAGCGATTGGTTAGATAGATCGTCATGACCAACAACTTCCGCAGTCGCTTTGATTAGCTTTTGGAATACATCAATTTCGTAGTTAGAGTGAACGCCCTGCATGATTGCAGAAATACGCTCAATACCCATACCTGTATCTACAGCAGGCTTAGGTAGCGGTTCCATTGTGCCGTCAGCGTGACGGTTGAACTGCATGAATACGTTGTTCCAGATCTCGATGAAACGGTCACCATCTTCTTCAGGTGTACCAGGACGGCCGCCCCAGATGTGCTCACCGTGATCGTAGAAGATTTCAGTACATGGACCACAAGGACCTGTGTCACCCATCGTCCAGAAGTTATCAGACTCGAACTGTTTACCGCCTTCTTTGTCGCCAATGCGAACGATACGGTCAGCAGGAACACCTACTTTCTTGTTCCAGATATCGAATGCTTCATCATCTGTCTCGTATACCGTTACCAGTAGACGATCTTTTGGCAGTTGAAGAGTTTCAGTCAGGAATTCCCAAGCAAATCCAATCGCTTCTTCTTTGAAGTAGTCGCCAAAGCTGAAGTTGCCTAGCATTTCGAAGAACGTGTGGTGACGAGCCGTGAAACCTACGTTTTCAAGGTCATTGTGTTTACCCCCCGCACGTACACAACGCTGAGCCGTAGTTGCTCGAGTGTAGGCACGCTTTTCGGCGCCTAAGAAGCAATCTTTGAATTGGTTCATACCTGCGTTAGTGAATAGCAGGGTTGGATCGTTATGTGGAACTAACGATGAACTGTCTACGATTTGGTGTTCTTTGCTCTCAAAGAACTTAAGGAACGCGTTGCGAACCTCATCAGTGCTCATGTACATGCAGCTCTTCCTGAAAATAGTCGAGTTAGAATTTTGCCGTATTGTAGATCATGGTTAAGGCTTCGACTAGTTTTCTTGTAGAAAAGACACCCTTGGGCAGGATTTTAGTGGGAATTCGATAAAATGAAGAATATTCCACTATATCTTGCCGTGGAAAAGCAGAACTAAATTGACGACCTAGTACCGAAGAAACTCAGTCAACGAGAGAGATTTGACCAAAGACATGCTCGACGGAGCAGATCCAATAAAAAAGCCCCGCATAAAATATGCGAGGCTTTAAATTCTTTCAAAGCGGATGCTTCTTTCAAACATCCACTCTATAAAACGTGAGCTTATAGCTCTTCGTTTTCTTCTTCTTTCTCTACGTCTTTCTCTTCAAGAACAGCAGGAGTCAGTAGTAACTCACGAAGTTTAGTATCGATCTCTAGAGCAACTTCTGGGTTTTCACGTAGGTATTTACCAGCGTTAGCTTTACCTTGGCCGATCTTATCGCCTTTGTAGCTGTACCAAGCGCCTGCTTTTTCTACTAGCTTATTCTTAACACCTAAGTCGATAAGCTCACCTTCGCGGTTGAAGCCTTTACCGTAAAGGATTTGAGTCTCAGCTTGTTTGAATGGTGCAGCAATCTTGTTCTTAACGACCTTGATACGAGTTTCGTTACCAACAACTTCATCACCATCTTTAATCGCACCAGTACGGCGAATATCAAGACGAACAGATGCGTAGAACTTAAGTGCGTTACCACCTGTTGTTGTTTCTGGGTTACCGAACATCACACCAATTTTCATACGAATTTGGTTAATGAAGATAGCCATACAGTTAGACTGCTTAAGGTTACCCGTCAGCTTACGCATTGCTTGAGAAAGCATACGAGCCTGAAGACCCATGTGGCTGTCGCCCATTTCGCCTTCGATTTCTGCTTTTGGTGTTAGGGCTGCTACTGAGTCAATAACAAGAACGTCGATTGCACCTGAACGAGCCAGTGCATCACAGATTTCCAGCGCTTGCTCACCAGTATCTGGTTGAGAAACAAGAAGTGCATCGATATCAACACCAAGCTTTTGAGCGTAGATAGGGTCAAGTGCGTGCTCCGCATCAACGAATGCACACGTCTTTCCCACTTTCTGTGCTGCAGCAATAAGCTCAAGCGTTAGCGTTGTTTTACCTGATGATTCTGGACCGTAAACTTCTACGATACGTCCCATCGGTAGGCCACCAGCACCTAGTGCGATATCTAGAGATAGAGAACCTGTAGAAATAGTTTCTACGTCCATTGTGCGGTTATCACCAAGACGCATGATAGAACCTTTACCAAATTGCTTTTCAATCTGACCAAGGGCTGCGGCTAACGCTTTTTGTTTATTCTCGTCCATTTCTATCTCCACATAATCGGTTGTCTCAACAAGCGATCTAGAATCTATTTCTAACCCACATAGGGGTGACTAATTGGCTTTCATTATACTGTTGATTCATACAGTGTCTATACCTGTGTGAAAATAATTTGTACAAATGTTACTTACCTTCCATTGATAGGTAATCATAAATAACTTGCAGGGCATGGTGCGTGGCTTGTTGGCGTACTTGTGATCTGTCGCCTGTAAATACATGCGTTTCTACTTTATCCCAGCCATTTAGCGCTTTCCACGCGAAGCATACTGTACCAACAGGCTTATCTTCGGTCGCGCCACCTGGGCCAGCGATGCCACTGATTGATACAGAGATCGTCCCGTTTGAATGTTGCAATGCCCCGCTCGCCATTTCTATTACGACAGGCTCACTCACGGCGCCGAACTCCATTAAGGTTTTAAGCTGTACACCGATCATCTCTTGTTTGGCTTCATTGCTGTACGTAACAAAAGCGCGATCAAACCATCCAGAGCTGCCCGCAATATCGGTGACTGCACTCGCGACACCTCCGCCAGTGCAAGATTCAGCCGTCACTAACACGTGTTTGTGTTTAGCGAGTAAATGTCCAAGCTGCTCACTAAGGTCTTGAGTCATCTGCATCATCTGCTTCCCTTTATTTACTGTCATATCATTTGGATTCGCATCTTTTCGCATCAGCCGCTTTTCGCACGAAACGCTTTCACGTATCCTAAGCCGCAATAGAAATAAACGAAAGAAGTTAACTGTGAAAGCCGATCAAAAACATACTCCCATGATGCAGCAGTATCTAAAACTGAAAGCAGAAAACCCAGAAATTCTGCTGTTCTACCGCATGGGCGATTTCTACGAGCTTTTCTACGATGACGCTAAAAAAGCCTCTCAACTCCTCGATATTTCACTGACTAAGCGTGGCTCATCAAATGGTGAACCGATTCCGATGGCAGGTGTTCCATACCATGCGGTTGAAGGATACCTTGCAAAGTTAGTGCAACTTGGTGAGTCCGTAGCAATTTGTGAACAGATTGGTAATCCAGCACTTTCAAAAGGCCCTGTTGAGCGCGCAGTAGTGCGTATCGTGACACCGGGTACCGTAACCGACGAAGCCTTGCTTTCTGAACGCGTTGATAACCTAATTGCAGCCATTTATCACCACAACGGTAAATTCGGTTATGCGACACTTGATATTACCTCTGGCCGATTCCAACTTTGCGAGCCAGAAACAGAAGAAGCGATGGCCGCTGAGCTACAAAGAACCTCTCCGCGTGAGCTGCTGTTCCCTGAAGATTTCGAACCCGTCGATTTAATGGCAAGCCGTAATGGCAACCGCCGCCGCCCTGTATGGGAATTTGAATTAGACACCGCTAAGCAGCAATTGAATAAGCAGTTTGGTACTCGCGATCTGGTTGGCTTTGGCGTAGAAAGCGCGAAACTGGGTCTATGTGCGGCTGGTTGTTTGATCCAATACGTGAAAGATACCCAACGTACTGCCCTCCCTCATATCCGTTCACTCACGATGGATAAACAAGATCACTCGGTGATCCTTGATGCTGCAACTCGTCGTAATTTGGAGATCACGCAAAATCTTGGGGGTGGTACTGATAACACCCTTGCCGAAGTACTTGATCACACTGCGACAGCAATGGGTAGCCGTATGCTTAAGCGTTGGTTACATCAACCAATGCGCAATATATCTGCACTCGATCAGCGCTTAGATGCAATTGGTGAAATGAAAGATTTGGCTCTATTCACAGAACTACAGCCAACCTTAAAACAGATTGGTGATATCGAACGTATTCTCGCTCGATTAGCACTTCGCTCTGCTCGCCCTCGCGATATGGCGCGTCTTCGCCAAGCAATGGAATATTTGCCAGAGCTTGCTGAAACACTGACGCAACTGAAGCACCCATACCTAACTCAACTTGCTCAATATGCTTCTCCTGTGGATGAGGTTTCTGAGCTGCTTGAACGTGCAATCAAAGAGAACCCACCGGTGGTTATCCGTGACGGTGGTGTGATTGCAGAAGGCTACAATGCCGAGTTAGACGAATGGCGCGACCTTGCAGCAGGCGCAACTGAATTTCTTGATAAGCTTGAGCAAGAAGAGCGTGAACGTCATGGCATCGACACGCTAAAAGTTGGCTACAACAATGTACATGGTTTCTTCATTCAAGTAAGCCGTGGGCAAAGCCATCTTGTGCCGCCACACTATGTTCGTCGTCAAACGCTGAAAAATGCTGAGCGTTACATCATTCCTGAGCTAAAAGAGCACGAAGACAAAGTACTTAACTCTAAGTCGAAAGCACTCGCTATCGAGAAACAGCTGTGGGAAGAGTTGTTTGACTTACTACTGCCGTATCTAGAGCGCCTACAAAATATCGCCTCTTCAGTATCTCAGCTTGATGTTCTACAGAACTTGGCTGAGCGTGCAGATACCCTTGATTACTGTCGTCCAACCATGACAGAGTCTGCTGGCGTACAAATTCAGGCCGGTCGTCACCCTGTTGTTGAACAAGTGATGGACGAACCTTTCATTGCTAACCCTATCGACCTGAATGATCAACGTAAGATGCTGATCATCACGGGTCCCAACATGGGTGGTAAATCGACCTACATGCGCCAAACGGCACTCATCGCATTGATGGCTCATATCGGTTGTTATGTTCCTGCAGAAAGCGCAACCATCGGCTCTATCGACCGTATCTTTACGCGTATTGGCGCATCCGATGATTTGGCTTCTGGCCGTTCAACCTTCATGGTTGAGATGACAGAAACCGCAAATATCCTGCACAATGCAACACCAAACAGCCTTGTGCTAATGGATGAAATCGGTCGTGGTACCAGTACTTACGATGGCCTGTCTCTGGCTTGGGCAAGTGCAGAGTGGCTAGCCAATCAAATCAATGCGATGACACTGTTTGCAACGCACTACTTTGAGCTAACTGAACTACCTAACCAACTTCCAACTTTAGCAAACGTACACTTAGATGCGGTTGAGCATGGTGATAGCATTGCCTTTATGCACGCAGTTCAAGAAGGTGCTGCAAGTAAATCTTATGGTCTAGCGGTTGCAGGTTTAGCTGGCGTACCGAAAGCAGTGATCAAGAATGCTCGTGCGAAGCTGACTCAGTTAGAAGCGTTAAGTATGGAGTCGCCAACATCGAAGCCAAGCGGTGTCGATATCGCAAACCAACTGAGCCTGATCCCAGAACCGAGTGAAGTAGAGCAAGCGCTAGCGAATGTTGATCCTGATGATCTAACTCCTCGCCAAGCATTAGAAGAACTTTACCGCTTGAAGAAGCTGCTTTAGTTTCTTACCAAGTAGCTTGTTATGGCCGTACTGCTATTTTGATTAGACGGCATGAAATACCAAAGCCACAAACAAAAAAACGCTGACTTAAAGTCAGCGTTTTTATTTGTCTTCTATTTAGAGAAGCATCATCCGTTCAATTAGTCGTTTTCTACGTTGAACAGGTTTTCCATATTCAGACCTTGCTTGATAAGAATCTCACGTAGACGGCGAAGACCTTCAACTTGGATTTGACGAACACGTTCACGAGTCAGGCTGATTTCGCGGCCCACTTCTTCTAATGTTGACGGTTCATAACCCAGTAGTCCAAAGCGACGCGCAAGCACCTCTTTCTGCTTAGGATTCAGCTCATCAAGCCAGAAAATCAACGAGTTCTTGATATCGCTATCTTGAGTTGAAACCTCAGGATCTGAATTATTGATGTCTGGAATAATATCCAACAGCGCTTTCTCACCGTCACCACCAATTGGCGTATCAACAGAGCTCACTCTTTCGTTTAGACGAAGCATCTTGCTCACATCACCAACCGGCTTATCTAACTTAGAAGCAATTTCTTCTGCCGTTGGTTCATGGTCAAGCTTTTGTGATAGCTCTCTTGCAGTACGTAGGTAGATGTTCAGCTCTTTCACAACATGGATTGGCAAACGGATAGTGCGAGTCTGATTCATTAACGCACGTTCAATGGTTTGACGAATCCACCATGTCGCGTAAGTTGAGAAGCGGAAGCCACGCTCTGGATCAAACTTCTCTACGGCGCGAATCAAACCTAGGTTGCCTTCTTCGATTAGATCGAGAAGTGCAAGGCCGCGGTTGCTATAACGACGTGAAATTTTTACCACTAAACGCAGGTTACTTTCGATCATGCGTTTACGTGCTGCTTCATCACCGCGTAGAGCTCGACGTGCATATAGCACTTCTTCTTCAGCGGTTAGTAGTGGTGAGAAACCAATTTCGCCTAAGTAGAGTTGAGTGGCATCTAAACTTTTAGACGTAACTTCAACTTCTTCTTTCGCTTCGGTTTTCTTAGTGACTGTTCGTTTTGCTTTTCCAAGAGCTTCCGGTTCCGTGGTTGCTTGGTCAAGATCGAACTCTTCTTTGGTTACTGCATTGCTTATACTCATAACGCCTCCCCCTGGCGAAATTAGCATGACATCACAACTTTATATGTCGCTAAATGACTATGTCACTCCATACAATATGTATTATTTGCATATTGTATTTAAGGCAAATATCGTTTTGGATTAACGGACTTACCTTGGTAACGAATCTCAAAGTGCAGCCTAACACTGCTGGCTCCAGAGCTTCCCATTGTTGCAATCTTCTGCCCTGGTTTCACACTTTGCCCTTCAGATACTAATAGTCGGTCGTTATGCGCGTATGCACTTAAGTAATTATCATTATGCTTCACAATCACTAGATTGCCGTAGCCTCGTAATGCATTACCCGAATAAACAACCGTTCCCCCTGCAGTAGATACTATTGGCTGACCTCGCTGTCCTGCTATGTCTATGCCTTTATTTCCTTGTTCGCCTACAGAGAAATTCTTGATTACTCTCCCTTTAGTTGGCCATAACCATTTGGATACTTTATCACTTGTTGGTTTGGTGGACGGTGTAACATTCTGTTTACCTTTAGAACCAACATACTCCTTTGATTTGGATTGTTCAACCTTCTTTGGTGGATCTTTTTTAACCACTTTAGTCGTAGTTTGAGTTGGCGCAGGTTTAGAGTTTTTACTCTTTTTAGGCGTAGTTTTAGGGGTACTTGCTGTCGATGACGTAGTGGATGCCGCGACAGGCGCAGCAACTGCTGCAACCGCCACTGTTGATTTACCATACGCTGGTGCGCTGTAGCTCGGGCGCCACAACTTAAGCTTCTGCCCTGGGTGGATTGTATAAGGAGCAGAGAGCTTGTTATAACTAACTAAATCGTTAACGTCTTTGTTCGTCACATAAGCAATAAAATAAAGCGTATCGCCTTTTTTCACTTCGTAGTAACTACCGCGATAGCTGCCACGATCAATCGAAGAGTATTTTTTATTTAAGCTTGAAACTGGCGCAGGCGAATTCGCTGCACACCCAACAAGGGCACAGCTAAGTAGTAAAGCACTTACTTTTAACAACTTCGAACGCATCGACTCTCTACCCACCTACACCATTAGTCTTGTTATTAAGCTAGTTCACCGGGAACAAGAGGTACAAATCTCACCATTTCGATAACACTCGACAAAAATTCATCGCCGTGACGAACGATCTTCAACAGTTGTTGTTCATCATCCCCAACAGGAATCAGTAAACGACCACCATCTTTCAGCTGTTGCAGAAGCGCTTGAGGAATCGACTCTGCAGCAGCGGTAACAATAATCGCATCAAAAGGCGCCTTTGAAGACCACCCTTGCCAACCATCACCATGCTTAGTTGAAATATTGTAGAAATCGAGTTGCTTCAACCTACGCTTAGCATCCCATTGTAGCGACTTTATTCTTTCAACCGAATAGACATGATCAACAAGCTGAGCCAATACTGCGGTTTGGTAACCAGAACCCGTTCCAATCTCCAAAACGCGGCTATCTTGTTGTAACTCAAGTAACTCTGTCATTTTAGCAACAATATATGGTTGCGAGATGGTTTGCCCCTGTCCGATCGGCAGCGCATTATTATCATAAGCTTGATGGTACATCGCCTGTGATAAAAAGCTCTCTCTCGGCAGTTGGTAAATCGCATCAAGAACCTTTTGGTCTCGGATACCATTTTCAATCAGAAAAGTAACTAAGCGCTCGGCTTGTGGATTGCTCACTTACTTCTCCCCTAACCATGTTGTCATCGCACCTAACGACTCGTGCGCCGTCAGATCAACTTGTAACGGTGTTACCGATACAAAGCCATGTTCGATTGCGTAAAAATCGGTACCTTCACCGGCATCTTGCTCTTTACCCGGAGGGCCAAGCCAATAGATATCGTGACCACGCGGGTCTTTTTGCTTGATCATATCTTCAGCGTGATGACGAGCACCTAAGCGCGTCACCTGAGTACCAGACAATTGTTCTAAGGCTAAATCAGGAACGTTTACGTTCAACAAGCGGTTGGTCGGGATTGGGTTTGCTAAATGTTGTTCGACAATACGACGAGCAATCGCTGCCGCTGTCTTAAAATGTTTTTTTCCCACCAGAGAAAACGCTACCGATTGAACGCCTAGAAAATGCCCTTCCATTGCTGCAGCCACCGTGCCGGAATAAAGCACGTCATCACCCAGGTTAGCACCGTGATTAATGCCCGTTAATACCAGATCAGGCATGTCATTCTTTAGCAGTTCGTTTAACGCAAAATGCACACAGTCGGTCGGTGTTCCTTGTACCGAATAGGTATTTTCAGTAATCTCTTGAACACGCAGAGGCTGTTCTAAAGTTAATGAATTTGACGCACCCGAGCGATTACGGTCAGGGGCAACAATGATAACGTCAGCAAGATCACGTAGCTCATTTGCCAGCTCATGAATACCTTGAGCGTGCACACCATCATCATTGCTGAGTAAAATCTTCATCTTGTATCCTTTCTTTTGTTCCCATGCTAAGCCAAGTCACTTAAATTCCAATATCAAGTGACTCAGCTCCAAGCAGAATCGTTATTGCTCGTAGGTTCTCTCTACGTGTACTTCTTCAACCAATTCGCGAACGATCGCTGTTGCGAAACAACCCGCATCAAGAGAGAACTTAAGCGTGACATTATCTTCGTTCACTTCCCAAGTTAAGTCTGTTGGTTTCAGTGACGCTTCACGGCGATCATGACGCATACGGTTACCACGAATCAGAGCCATTAGATCCGGTTCAGCATCAAGGTGTTTCTGTTCTAGAGCTTGAGAGTCATCAATCGTTGGTAAGGCATTATCGCCAGCCAAAGCAACAGTTATCAAAGCAGAACCGTTCGCAATGTCTTGGTTTACAGCTTCAATGTTGTCTGCTGTTACTGCCAGTTGAGCACCGTCTTTCACCACGATATCGCCAACCAATGCTGATGCAAACGCATCTTGCTCAATACGGTCTGAAAGGATCAGGTTGTAAATCCACGAACGAGCAGCAGAAAGGTACAAGCTGCGCTTATTCTGGTTACGAGTACGAACGTTATCGCGGCCCCAACGACGAGCTTCAGATAGGTTGTTACCTTCATTGCCAAAACGCTGAGCACCAAAGTAGTTTGGCACGCCCACTTGAGCGACTTTTTCCAAACGCTTGACCACATCATCGCAATCCGTTACTTCAGACAAGGTCAACTCAAATTGGTTGCCAACTAAATCGCCTGGACGTAACTTTTTGTTGTGTCGCGCTGTCGCTAAGATTTCAATGCTTGGGTATTGTGCTAAGAACCCTGAAAAGTCAGGCTCACCTTTCGGTAGGTGAACGCTCAACCACTGCTCTGTCACAGCGTGGCGGTCTTTCAAACCCGCCCAGCTCACGTCTTTCGACTTAACACCGCAAGCTTTAGCCAGCTCGTTTGCTACGAAGCTCGTGTTTTCACCAGTTTTACGAATACGAACCATTAGGTGCTCGCCTTCACCAGCAAACTCAAAACCCAAGTCTTCATTAACGACAAAGTGTTCGGCTTTTGCTTTTAGTTTTGCTTTCGCAGTTGGTTTACCGTTTAGATAAGCCAATGAAGATAAAATATCTGACATGCTGTTCTTTTCGTGTTGGTGCTTACGCACTTTTAGTAATTAGGACCACCGCTTCACATGCGATGCCCTCTTTGCGACCTGTAAAACCTAAACGCTCAGTGGTCGTCGCTTTTACATTCACATTGCTAATGCTGGTTTCTAGGTCTTGAGCAATAGCTTGGCACATAGAGTCTATATGAGGCGCCATCTTTGGAGCTTGCGCCATGATAGTAATATCGGCATTACCAATCACGTAACCTTGTTCTTTTACTCGACGGTAAACATCTTTCAGTAGCTCACGGCTATCCGCACCTTTCCATTCGTCATCGGTATCAGGGAAATGACGACCAATATCACCCGCAGCAATCGCACCCAATAGAGCGTCACACAACGCATGAAGGGCAACATCACCGTCTGAGTGTGCAATAAGACCTTGCTCGTAAGGGATGCTTACACCACCAATAATTACCGGGCCTTCACCACCAAACTTATGTACATCAAAGCCATGGCCAATACGAATCATCATTATTCCTTATTCTGACTTAAATAGAACTCAGCAAGCGCTAAATCTTCAGGCTGAGTAATCTTAAAATTATCTGAACGCCCTGCCACTAAAGCGGGCGATAAACCTTTCCATTCAAAGGCTGAGGCTTCATCAGTAATTGAAGCGCCTTGTTGCAACGCCTCACTTAATGCCTTCCACAGAGGCTTTGCTCTGAACATTTGCGGCGTAAGTGCATGCCATAAATCGGCACGCTCAACGGTATGCTCGATCTGCCCTTGGGCACCGCGCTTCATCGTGTCACGAACTGGAGCCGCTAAAATAGCGCCCACATCATGGCTCATCGCGCCGGAAATTAGCTTGTCGATATCACTTAGTTGAACACACGGCCTTGCCGCATCGTGAACCATTACCCAATCACTAAGCTGCTGCTCAGCGATATAGTTTAGCGCAGAGAGTACAGAGTCCGCTCGCTCGCTTCCGCCTGACACTCTGATCACTTGCGGGTTCAGGTTGAGTGCTAGATCAGGGTAGTATGGGTCATCATCGCTGATCGCAACGACAATTTGAGCGACTTGTGGGTGAGACAGTAATTTCTCAATGGTGTGCTCTAAAATTGTTTTGTCGTGAATCTTGAGATATTGCTTAGGGCGGTCTGCCTTCATTCGGCTACCGACGCCCGCCGCAGGTACAACGGCAATCACGCTTTGAAGTTGAGTCGACATTAATGGGATCCCTCACCAATGATGCGATAAAACGTTTCACCTTCTTTGACCATTCCAAGTTCATGACGTGCGCGTTCTTCTATCGCGTCTAAGCCTTGGCGTAGATCGTCAATTTCAGCAAACATTTCTGCATTTCGAATATGCAGCTTTTCATTTACTTGCTGTTGAACTTGGATTTCGTTGTTCACACCGTAGTAATCAGAGATACCATTTTTACCGAGCCACAGTGTGTGTTGTAGCCAGCCAAACACTATGAGCAGTACTAAAGCAAAAATTCGCATAACACCTTTCGCCGGTTGAAAAAGAAGGAACTAGAATAAGGCACATATATACCATAATGAGCTTATTGGTGCGAGATATGTGGTGTCAGGGAATCAATAAGTCGGGGAGTCATTGTCAGGAAAACAATGAGATTCCCTACTCCTTCCTTCGTCAGTCTAGGGAATGACGAACTTTATATGTGACAAGGAGGAGCTTTAGAGCCTAGAGCTTCTTTCATTCAGTTTTCTACAGACAAAAAAATGCCCCGCATAAGCGAGGCATTCAAAAGTATTAGTGCATAATTCTAACTAGTTGGTGCTGTAGCAAGGCAACAAAGAAGATTCAGCTATGGAGCATAGTTTCCTATGTGACTTAGTGAATCTTCTGCAGTTAACGCAGCTACAGTGCCAAATAGGACGAATTATTGACCTTTAACTTCTTTAAGACCGTTGTAAGGAGCTTTAGAACCTAGAGCTTCTTCGATACGGATAAGTTGGTTGTACTTAGCAACACGGTCAGAACGGCTCATAGAACCAGTTTTGATTTGACCTGCAGCTGTACCTACCGCTAGATCAGCGATAGTTGCATCTTCAGTTTCGCCAGAACGGTGAGAGATTACTGCAGTGTAGCCAGCGTCTTTAGCCATCTTGATAGCAGCTAGAGTCTCTGTTAGAGAACCGATTTGGTTGAACTTGATAAGGATAGAGTTAGCTACGCCTTTCTCGATACCTTCAGCAAGAATCTTAGTGTTTGTAACGAACAGATCGTCACCAACGATTTGAAGTTTGTTGCCTAGAAGTTCAGTTTGGTGCTTGAAGCCATCCCAATCTGACTCGTCAAGACCGTCTTCAATAGAAACGATTGGGAAGTTGTTCGCTAGCTCAGCTAGGTAGTGGTTGAACTCTTCAGAAGTGAAAGTTTTACCTTCGCCCTTCATGTTGTAGATACCAGCTTCTTTGTCGAAGAACTCAGATGCTGCACAGTCCATAGCAAGAGTAACGTCTTTACCTAGTTCGTAACCAGCAGCTGCAACAGCTTCTGCGATAACTTCTAGAGCTTCAGCGTTAGACTTAAGGTTAGGAGCGAAACCACCTTCATCACCAACTGCAGTGCTGTAGCCTTTAGACTTAAGAACTTTAGCTAGGTTGTGGAATACTTCAGCGCCGATACGTAGACCTTCTTTAAGAGTTTTAGCGCCAACTGGTTGGATCATGAACTCTTGGATGTCAACGTTGTTATCTGCGTGCTCACCACCGTTGATGATGTTCATCATTGGTAGAGGCATAGAGAACTGACCAGCAGTACCGTTTAGCTCAGCGATGTGCTCGTATAGAGGCATGCCTTTCGCAGCAGCAGCAGCTTTTGCGTTAGCTAGAGATACAGCTAGGATAGCGTTCGCGCCGAACTTAGACTTGTTATCAGTACCGTCTAGGTCAAGCATGATTTGGTCAACGTCAGCTTGTGCTTTAGCGTCAGTACCAACTAGAGCTTCAGCGATTGGGCCGTTTACAGCTTCAATAGCTTTAAGAACACCTTTACCTAGGAAACGTGATTTGTCGCCGTCACGTAGCTCAAGAGCTTCGCGAGAACCAGTAGATGCGCCAGATGGAGCAGCAGCCATACCTACGAAACCGCCTTCTAGGTGTACTTCAGCTTCTACAGTTGGGTTACCACGTGAATCGATGATTTCACGACCTAGAACTTTAACGATCTTAGACATTGAATGTTTCCTTCTCGTTGAATATATAAATGTCAAATTTAAAGGTAGCAGCACAACTTACGCAGCTACCTGTATTCCTTTTTACTTCTCTAACTCGCCGCGCTGGAACTCACCAGCCGCTTTAACGAAACCTGCAAACAATGGGTGACCATCGCGAGGTGTTGAAGTGAACTCTGGGTGGAATTGAGCAGCAACGAACCATGGGTGGTTCGGGTTCTCAATAACTTCAACCAGTTTCTTGTCCGCAGATAGACCCGATACTTTTAGGCCCGCTTTTTCGATTTGTGGACGAAGATTGTTGTTCACTTCGTAACGGTGACGGTGACGTTCATGGATCGTCGCGCTACCGTATAATTCGTAAGCTTTCGTCCCTTTCGCTAGGTGACAAAGCTGTGAACCAAGACGCATTGTGCCGCCAAGGTCAGATGTTTCTGTACGCTCTTCAACTTTACCTTCGCCATCAGTCCACTCAGTGATAAGACCAACAACTGGGTACTTAGTTTCAGTACAGAATTCAGAAGAGTGTGCCCCTTCCATTTTCGCAACGTTACGAGCGTACTCGATAAGTGCTACTTGCATACCTAGACAGATACCTAAGTACGGTACTTTGTTTTCACGAGCGTATTGAGCAGCAAGAATCTTACCTTCAACACCACGGTCACCAAAGCCACCAGGAACTAGGATTGCATCTAGGCCTTCTAAAACTTCTACGCCACGAGACTCAACGTCTTGTGAATCTACGTATTTAATATTAACGCTTAGGCGATTTTTCAAGCCCGCGTGTTTTAGCGCTTCATTTACTGATTTGTATGCGTCTGGTAGTTCAATGTACTTACCAACCATACCAATCGTCACTTCACCCGTTGGGTTAGCTTCTTCGTAAATTACTTGTTCCCATTCAGACAGGTCTGCTTCTGGAGCTGTGATGCCGAAACGCTTACATACAAGTTCATCAGTACCTTGAGCTTTAATAAGCTGAGGGATCTTGTAGATAGAGTCAACATCGCGCATAGAAATAACTGCATTTTCTTGCACATTACAGAACAGAGCAATTTTCTTACGCTCGTTCGAAGGAATGTTGCGGTCTGAACGACAAACTAGGATGTCTGGCTGAATACCAATAGACAGTAGCTCTTTTACAGAGTGTTGCGTTGGCTTAGTTTTCACTTCGCCCGCAGCTGCTAGGTATGGCACTAGAGTAAGGTGCATGAACATTGCGCGTTCACGGCCTAGTTCTACTGCTAGCTGACGAATCGCTTCCATGAATGGTAGAGATTCGATATCACCAACCGTACCACCAACTTCAACGATCGCGATATCGTGGCCAGCTGCGCCAGAAATAACACGCTCTTTGATAGAGTTAGTGATGTGTGGGATAACCTGAATTGTTGCACCTAGGTAATCACCGCGACGCTCTTTTGCTAGTACGTCTGAGTAAACACGACCTGCAGTGAAGTTGTTACGCTTAGTCATCTTGGTGCGAATGAATCGCTCATAGTGACCAAGGTCAAGGTCTGTTTCAGCGCCATCTTCCGTAACGAACACTTCACCGTGCTGAGTCGGGCTCATAGTGCCTGGATCAACGTTGATGTAAGGGTCAAGCTTCATCATGGTCACTTTAAGACCACGAGCTTCTAAAATAGCTGCAAGAGATGCTGCAGCAATACCTTTACCTAGAGAGGATACAACCCCGCCAGTAACAAAAATGTAATTTGTCGTCATGTTTAACCTGAAATTGGTTGAATGAGGGAAATGGACTACTTCTGGACGGGATGAAAATATACCAGAAGCCCCTTATCGCCACAACGTGAAATCTATCACACTGCTATTTTTTATTTTTTGCTTCAAATCAATTCATGATAAAAGCTTTGGTTATCTTTTCTCCGCCACTTTGACTTCATCCCACATGGAATCAAGCTGTTGTAGTGAAAAGTCAGTCAAATTTTTATCTTGCTGACGAACTTTTTGTTCCACCCCTTTAAAGCGACGCGAAAACTTGAGATTGGCTTTATTGAGTGCCGATTCTGGGTTTTTACCTAAATGTCGTACCAAATTGACCGTCGCAAACAGCAAGTCTCCCAACTCTTCTTCAACCAAATCTTCATTTGGCGTCACTTGAAGTGCCTCTTCCAGCACCTCATCGACTTCCTCTAAAACCTTATTAGCCACTGGGCCAATAGAGTCCCAATCAAAGCCATATTTCGCTACCTGTTTTTGAATCTTTGTAGCACGTGAAAGCGCAGGTAGAGAGTTTGGTATTGAGTCTAGAATACTTTCTTGAGTTTTGCCTGCCTGAGCTTTTTCTTTGGCTTTTTCAGCTTCCCAGTTGGCATTAATTTCTTCATCGCTCGCAAACTCGGTATCAGAAAACACATGCGGATGGCGGCGTGTTAGCTTTTCGTTAATGCCATCAACCACATCAGAGAACTCAAACAACCCCTGTTCTTTCGCTAACTGGCTATAGAAGATCACCTGAAACAACAAGTCACCCAACTCTTCTTGTAGGTTCGGCCAATCTTTGTTGTGAATCGCATCCACCACTTCGTACGTCTCTTCGATAGTATGCGGGACAATTGTTTCAAAATTTTGTTTTAAATCCCAAGGACAGCCACCTTCTGGATCGCGCAGCTTAGTCATAATTTGTTCTAGTTGTTCAATCGGGTGGCTCATGGTGCTTTCCTATTATTCTGTTTGATTGTTTTAATCTAATTCTTTTCTTAAAACTAAAAAAGGTGAGCAGCCAAAACCACTCACCTTTCTATTTTTCGTCATCTCCAAGAGCGAAGAATGAGCGAGTTGGGGATCTCAAATCGCTTTACGAGATTCCCTATCACGTTCGTCCCTCACTGTAGGGAATGACGTGGATAGTATTTTGGCCTACCCCAACCTTTTGACTGACATAACATCTTTGATTTGTTCTACTCGGCTGGTAACGCGACTCAGAATTTCAATATTGGTCACTTCCAAATCGAAATCCATTACCGATAGCTGACGCTTGTAGTCGATGCGGCTCTTCATTGTGGTCACGCTGATCTTTTCATTCGAGAACAGTGAGGTGATGTCTTTCAACAAGCCATTACGTTCTAGCGCTTCAACACGCAGCGTTAGGATGTATGAACCGACAAAGCCATTACCCCAAACGGTATCAATGATACGTTCTGGCGCATGCACGCTTAGCTCGCCTAGCTGTTCACAGTCAGCGCGGTGCACTGAGATACCACGACCTTGAGTGATGTAACCTTTAATCACATCACCTGGGATTGGCTGACAGCAACGCGCTAGGTGCGTCATTAGGTTATCTACGCCTTCAACGACAACTGCATCTTTCTTAGGACGACTCTGTTGTGCCGGCTTGTTTTCCGACTCAAGCAGTTTCTCTAGCGCTTTCTTGTCTTCTTCTTCCGCCGTTGGCTTATTCACTAGCGCATTGATGTGATTAACCACTTGGTTAATACGCAAGTCGCCACTACCAATACCTGCATAGAGTTCGTCTGGCGTATTCACGTTAAAGCGTTTTAGTGCGTATTGATCAGCATCTTTTAGGGTTGCGCCTACTTTCGCTAGCTCAACTTCCAGGATATCACGACCCGCTTCTAGGTTTTTCTCACGGCTTTGTGCGCGGAACCAAGCGTTGATTTTCGCTCGAGCTCGACCAGAATGAACAAAACCTGTGGTTGGATTTAACCAGTCACGAGATGGGTTCGGCTCTTTCTGCGTGATGATCTCAACTTGATCGCCCATCGATAGTTTATGAGTGAACGGTACGATACGCCCCGCTACTTTGGCACCGATACAGCGGTGTCCGACCATCGAGTGGATGTGGTAGGCGAAATCCAACGGGGTTGCGCCCATTGGTAAGTCGACCACGTCACCACGTGGAGTAAATGCGTATACACGGTCATCGAAGACTTGGCTACGTACCTCATCCAGCATCTCGCCAGAGTCCGACATCTCTTCTTGCCAGTCGATAAGTTTACGCAACCAAGTGATTTTCTCATCGTAGCCACTACGGCCGCTTGAAGCTCCTTCTTTGTACTTCCAGTGCGCCGCCACACCAAGCTCAGAGTCTTCGTGCATTTGCTTAGTACGGATCTGAATCTCAATGGTCTTGCCTTCAGGGCCAAGTACTACGGTATGAATCGACTGGTAACCATTTGGCTTAGGGTTCGCCACATAATCATCAAATTCGCTCGGGAGGTGCTTGTATTTAGTGTGTACCACCCCAAGGCCGGCGTAACAGTCTTGCAGCTGGTCAGCGATAATACGTACTGCTCGTACGTCAAAAAGCTCATCGAAGGCTAAGCCTTTCTTCTGCATTTTGCGCCAGATACTGTAGATGTGTTTTGGTCGGCCACTCACTTCAGCATTGATGTTTGAACGCTGCATTTCTGCGGTTAAATCATCAACGAAATCTGTGATGTATTGTTCACGAACGATACGACGCTCAGACAGCTGTTTTGCAATCTGCTTGTAGGTATCTGGTTGTTGGTAGCGGAATGCGTAATCTTCGATTTCCCACTTAAGTTGGCCGATACCTAAACGGTTTGCCAGTGGGGCATAGATGTTAGAACACTCTTTTGCGGCCGCGCGACGCACAGCATCAGGCGCTTTTTTTACCTCGATAAGGTTACAGATTCGTTCAGCGAGTTTGATGACTACGCAGCGGAAATCATCGACCATAGCCAGTAGCATGCGTCGAACGTTATCAACTTGACCCGAGGCAGCACTGCCTTCAAGGGTCACGTTTAACTGGCCTAAGGCCGCCATTTCTTCAACGCCATCGATCAACTTTACGGTTTCTTTACCGTAGCTTTCTTCAAACGCTTCGCGCTCAAAAACGCCGCTTGAGACGACGGGGAAAAGTTGTGCAGCAATTAAAGTGGCACGGTCCATGGACAAGGTGACCAAGATTTCGATCATCTCACGGCCACGCCAAAGCAAGAGCGATGCTTGCTCGTGATCTTTTAAAAGTTCTTCACAGTGACGATAAACTTTAATCAGTTTATTCGAGGTTTTTGCGTCTTGATTCAATGACGCAATCCAACTTTCTAGCTCAAACTGTTCGCTTGGGTTTAAATGTGCGCTTCGTACCGCAACCATCGTGCCTTCCTAGTTATTCTGTTTTATACCCAATTCAATATGACTAACTGGTTCCAAGTTAGTTCGACCATATTGATATCAGCGCAGGTGTCCCTGCGCCTTTGTCATTCATTTTTAAGCCTTATTTACGGGCCTTTAAGCCTTGATAAAGAGAGCCATCGATTCTAAATGGCTAGTGTGTGGGAACATATCCAACATACCAAGTTTGGCTAATTGGTAGCCTTGCTTTTCTAAGCTCTCTGAATCTCTAGCTAGAGTAGCAGGATTACACGAAACATAAACCACACGCTTCGCTCCTAACGCTGAAATTTGATCAACGATCCCACTCGCTCCCGCACGTGCCGGGTCAAGCAATATTTTATCGAATTTCTCTTTTGCCCAAGGCTGTGAAGATAAGTCTTCTTCAAGGTTAGCTTGGTAAAATTCCGTATTGCTTAACTGGTTTAACGCTGCATTAGATGTGGCTTGCTGAACCATTTCATCAACGCCTTCTACGCCAACCACAAACGCCGATTGTTGCGCGATAGGCAAACTGAAATTCCCTAAGCCGCAAAACAGGTCGAGCACTCGCTCATCCGCTTGAGGTTCTAGCCACTCAATCGCTTGAGCCACCATCTGCTGATTCACTTTCTGGTTTACTTGGATAAAGTGGTTTGGCTCAAACGGTAACGTCACGCCAGTTTCGCTGTAGCTAGGCGCATCACCAACCAGACGGGCCAACTTATCGGTTTCAGGCATCGAGTACAGCGTAGCGCCTTCTTCTTTTGCTAACGCAATCAGCGCTTGCTCATCTTTTTCAACCAAAGGCTTAAGGTGACGTAGAACCATAACAGGGCCAGTATCGCCCAACACCAATTCAACGTGTCCTAAAGACGTAAGGCTGTTGAAAGTGTTCAGTAAATTTTTCAGTTTTGGCAGCAACACATTAAGGCGAGGATCAAGCACGGCACAGTCGGTGATGTTTTCAATCTGCTTACTCTGCTTCTTACGGAAACCGAATTGAAGCTGTTGTGTCTTCTTATCAACAAATAGGCTGATACGTGCGCGACGTCGATAACCGGTTTCATCACCGACAATAGGTTGTGCAACTTCAGTGTTCGCCGTTTGGTATTGGCTCATCAGGTGCGTCAGAGATTGCGATTTATGCTCAACCTGAGAAGAGTAACCTAGGTGTTGAAGGTGACAGCCACCACACTGATTAAAGTGCTTACAAAACGGCTTTAAACGCTGCTCGCTCGGCTTCAATAACTTGATGAGTTTAGCTCGCGAAAACTTACTTTTGCTCTCAGTAAGTTGAATAACCACCTGCTCACCGGGCAATGCGCCATCAATGAAAACCGGTTTATTCTTTTGATAAGCGATGCCAACGCCATTGTGATCCATTCGTTCAACCAAAACCGATTGATGCTTGGTCTCGAGTTGAGTTTTCTTTTTTGGTTGGAAAAAACGTGCCATTGCTTGTGCCTAATGTATCTTTTAATAAGTAATTGGTATCCAGGACTCACTATTATGTCTTGGAATCATTGTCGAACGTCACGGCTTTGATTAAGCTTACCGTTCACTTAACCGCCATTGTGTGCGTTATTTTCCCATATCCAGACCTCGATGTAATTAAAGAACATGACCAGATATGGCTTAAGAGCCCGTGTAATTACCTTAACTCTAGCTCCAACCCTGATTATTGGGTTGCTATTGAGTGCATTTTTCTCATTTAACCGCTATCAAGACCTTGAAGGTCAAGTGGTTAACACTGGTACTAGCATCATTGAGCCACTTGCGATTACGAGTGAATCAGGCATGAAGCTCGAAAGTCGAGAGTCTGTTCGTCAGCTTATTAGCTATGCGCATCGAAAGAATTCTAAGCTAGTGCGCAGTATCGCGGTGTTTGATGAGCGTCATGAGTTGTTTGTAACCTCAAACTTCCACCCCGATTTTGAAAGCCTGACCTACCCCAAAGATAAACCGATCCCGCATTTAAGCTCATCGAACCTTCTCGATAATACGCTGATTCTGCGGACACCTATCATCGCCGAAGGCCAGTACATCAATTCAGCCAACGGTCAGTCTCAAGCTAATCAAGCGATCGGCTACATTGCGATTGAATTAGATCTTTCATCACTTCGATTGCAGCAATATCAAGAAGTGTTCTCTGCATTCTTAGTGTTGATTCTCGGGCTTGGTTTATCGGGCGTGTTTGCGTTCCGCTTAATGCACGATGTCACTCAACCGATCACACACATGAAAAACATGGTCGACCGAATTCGTCGAGGTCACCTAGATGTGCGTATCGAAGGTAAGATGCATGGTGAGCTAGACTCGCTGAAAAACGGTATCAATGCGATGGCGGTATCGCTATCAGAGTATCACGTCGAGATGCAGCACAGTATCGACCAGGCCACATCAGATTTGCGTGAAACTCTTGAACAGCTAGAGATTCAAAACGTTGAGTTAGACATCGCGAAGAAACGCGCTCAAGAAGCGGCTCGTGTTAAGTCTGAGTTCTTAGCGAATATGTCTCACGAATTGAGAACGCCGCTGAACGGTGTGATTGGCTTTACTCGTCAAATGCTCAAGACTCACCTATCGAACAGTCAAACCGATTACCTGCAAACCATTGAACGCTCGGCAAACAACCTGCTTAGCATCATCAACGATATCTTGGACTTCTCGAAACTTGAAGCCGGTAAATTAGCCCTAGAGAACATCCCATTTGAATTCCAAGCCAGCCTTGAAGAGGTAGTAAACCTTCAAGCAACCAACGCTCATGAGAAAGGCCTAGAACTGACACTGAAGATCGACCCTAAAGTACCGCCAGGTGTGGTGGGCGATCCACTGCGTATTCAGCAGATCCTAACCAACCTAGTGGGTAACTCAATCAAGTTTACCGAGCGCGGCAATATTGATATCAGCGTTGAGCTGCGTTCACAAAGCGAAGACAACATCGAGCTGCAGTTCATGGTTCGCGATACGGGTATTGGTATCTCGGAGCGTCAACAAGCTCAGCTGTTCCAAGCCTTCAGCCAAGCCGATGCAAGTATCTCTCGTCGCTATGGTGGTACAGGCTTAGGTCTGGTTATCACCCAAAAACTGGTCAGCCAAATGGGCGGAGAGATCAGCCTAACCAGTCGTCTTCACCAAGGCTCTACCTTCTGGTTCACCTTGAGACTATCAACGACTGATTTGCCGATGACAGAGCTGATTGAGACGCAGTGTCTGCAAGACAAACAACTGCTGCTTATCGAGCCAAACATGCAAGCGGCATCGATTACTCAGCAAATCCTAACCCAAGAAGGCTTAGTGGTAACGTATCGTTCGGTGATGCCAGATGAGACGACCTCGTATGACTACGTTCTGCTTAACCTAGCCGCCAACCAAGAGTATCAATTTGATACTGTGAGTGGTTGGGCGATCGGTGCGAAGAAGATTGCTCAAAACGTGATTATTGGTACACCAAGTACCGAGCTAGCGTTGGGTGAGCAACTAATGAAAGAGGTCGATGTTCAGTGCATCACCAAGCCTCTTTCTCGTAAGAAGTTGCTGCAAACTCTGGTATCGAATCAGGCACCTACCTTGATTGCACCAGCGATTGAAACGCATTCTGAAGAGAAGTTACCGCTTACTGTGATGGCAGTAGACGACAACCCAGCCAACCTTAAGTTGATTACCGCGCTGCTTAAAGAGCGTGTAGAAACCGTCATCAGTTGTACCAGTGGTCAGCAGGCGATAGACAAAGCGACAGAGACGCCATTTGATATCATCTTCATGGATATTCAAATGCCACAGATGGACGGTGTAACCGCTTGTCAGAACATCAAAAAACTGGCGAACAATGCGAATACACCTGTAATTGCCGTGACCGCACATGCAATGATTGGCGAACGAGATCGACTGCTTGAAGCGGGCATGGATGACTACCTAACCAAACCTATTGAAGAGCATGTTTTACAGCAGGTTCTGATTCATTGGAGCTCGACCTCTGAGGTTGAGCTCATCGAAAAAATAGATCCAGACCACCCAGCGGTCTCTGCTGAAGTCGACAACGGTCCGGTGTCAGAAACTGAAGCCAGCGTGCACACAAACATCATCATTGATTGGCAAGCTGCGATGAAACAAGCCGCCAATAAAGAAGACCTCGCACGCGATATGCTGCAAATGCTCGTCGACTTTATTCCAGAGGTGTATGAGGCAGCAGACAAAGCGATAGAAGACAGTGACTATCCAGTTGAAGAGCTGATACACATCATTCACAAGATGCATGGCAGCAGCTCGTACAGCGGCGTACCAAGGCTAAAATCGGTATGTGCGACAATAGAGAAAGAGCTGCGTTCAGGTACTTCTGTTGAAGACATTGAACCTGAGCTTTTCGAGCTTCAGGATGAATTAGATAAGGTTCAAGCAACCGCGATTCACTACTTGAAACAGGCGAAGGCCTAGCGGGTACTTGTTACTCACTAGTATTCTTTAGAGGGTTTACCCGCCAATAAAAAAGCAGAGCTCATGAGCTCTGCTTTTTTCTGTCTAGAGCCAAGAGCACTAGATATAAAGTCGCGATAATCTGTTTACGATTCGAGTAACACCGTTGCCACAGCGTAGTGACGCTCATCCGAGATAGTCAGATGAATCGATGTTGTGCCATTCGCCTCTGCGATTTCACGCGCTTTCTTGTGTAAGCTCAATACTGGCTTACCATGCTCATCGTTTGAAATCTCAAAGTCGTGGAAGGTAACACCCAGCGCAATCCCCGTACCTAACGCCTTAGATGCAGCTTCTTTAGCAGCAAAACGTTTTGCAAGGTAACGGCCTTTTTGCTTCAACTGTTGGAATACTTCAAACTCAGAATCCGTCAAAATACGCTGAGCAAAAGCGTCGCCACTTCGCGACAGCGCCTTCTCGACACGTTCGATTTCTGCGATATCTGTACCTAATCCAACAACTGCCATGTTTCCTCTACTACTTAACTTCTGTCTAATGATTAACTGTACATCGCTTAGTGCCGACGACTTGCCGAACTAAGCGTTGTTACGTGCTGTTTCCATGATTGCTTTCATGTCTGCAACGGCTTTGTTTAAGCCATCAAACACTGCACGTCCCATGATCGAGTGACCGATGTTCAGCTCGTAGATCTCTGGAAGTGCCGCAATCGGTGCTACGTTGTGGTAAGTCAGACCATGACCCGCATTGACTGTGATACCTAAGTCATCTGCATAGCTTGCGCCTGCTGCGATCTTCTTAAGCTCGTCTTGTTGATCTTCTTCTGTCTTAGCATCAGCATAGTGACCCGTGTGCAGTTCAATGAACGGTGCGCCACACGCTTTTGCAGCATCGATTTGCTCACGGTCAGCATCGATAAACAGAGATACCTTGATACCTGCTGCAGACAGTTTTTGTGTCGCCGCTTTGATCTTCTCTAGTTGACCAACTACGTCCAAGCCACCTTCAGTGGTTAGCTCTTCACGTTTTTCAGGAACCAGACAAACAAACTCAGGATTAGTATCGAGTGCAATTTGAACCATCTCGTCCGTTACGGCCATCTCCAAGTTCATGCGAGTTTGAAGTGTTTCAGCCAGAATACGCACATCGCGATCAACGATGTGACGACGGTCTTCACGCAGGTGAATAGTAATGCCATCTGCACCAGCACGTTCAGCGATTTCAGCTGCGTGTACTGGATCTGGGTATTTAGTACCACGTGCATTACGTAGTGTTGCAATATGGTCGATATTAACGCCTAAAAGGATTGAGCTCATTTTCCAATACTCCGTGCTCTGGAGAGGGCTATTGTTGGCATAAATAGCTCTCTACTTTTTAATGGTTTGCCGCCAAGATACGGCTTTAAGGCTATGCGTGTAAAGCGTTTTGCCGCTTTTAACTGCTCTTTAGTAATAAACCTACGTTCGCTGATTGCAATAAGTTCATCGCCCATAAAAGTCAGGTTATCTCGACGTACTGAAGCGATGAAACCTTTCTGCTCTCGATAGCGATAAGTCATGCTCGGATCAATCGCTTCGCCAGTGCCCGCGCAGTGTAAAAAGTCGACGCCGTAACCCATAGCAGATAATAGAGCCAGCTCAAAGCGACGCAGTGCTGGCTCAGGATTATCATTATGCGCCAGCTCTGTTAAAGCATGAAGATAGTCGTGAAAAAGTGCAGGCATCGGTACTTCCGCCATCAATACCCGACCGATAAGCTCGTTCACGTACATGCCTGAATACAGATTAATACCGGCGAGAGGGAGCCCCAAGCTGATGGGTTCAGCTTGGCGTAAGGTTTTCATCGAACCATTACCAGACCACTTAAGCAATAGCGGCGTAAAAGGTTGTAATGCACCTTTCAAATTGGAACGCTTGCTGCGAGCGCCTTTAGACATCAACGTCACCCGACCGAACTCTTCGCTGAAGACGTCCAAGATCAGGCTCGACTCACTGTATGGTCGACGGTGCAACACAAAGCATCGCTGTAACCCTTCGCTCAATCACTTACCCTTATTACAGATACAAAAAGAGAGAGTTCGCACTCTCTCTTGGATTTATCTTCAGTTCAACTTTCTTAATCTCAGAAAGTGACGTTCAATATATTATAGATCGTCGATGTAGCCTAACGAGCGAAGTGCACGCTCATCATCAGCCCAGCCAGATTTAACCTTGACCCAAGTCTCTAGGTAAACCTTACGGCCGAATAGCTCTTCCATATCGATACGCGCTTCACGACCAATCGTTTTGATCTTCTCGCCCGCTTTACCAATCACCATTTTCTTCTGGCCTGTACGCTCAACAAGAATCAGTGCATTGATGTGGAAGCCATCGTTATCTGGGTTGTAATCGAAACGTTCGATTTCAACCGTTACCGAGTAAGGTAGCTCGTCACCCGTAAAGCGCATCAGCTTTTCACGGATAATTTCAGAGGCCATAAAACGTTGCGAGCGATCAGTCACGTATTCTTCAGGGAAGTGGTGTGTCGCTTTAGGTAAATGTTCACGTACGTGCTTACGCAGTACATCAATATTTTTACCTTGCTTCGCTGAGATTGGCACTACATCAATGAAGTCCATCTTCTTAGAGACTTCCATCATGTGCTGCATCACGTTAGTACGGTCTTGAACGTTATCTACTTTGTTGATGCAAAGTACAACTGGGAAGTCAGTCTTCTTCAGTTTGTTCAGAACCATCTCATCGTCGTCAGTCCAGTGAGTACCATCGACAAGGAAGAATACTAGGTTTACATCACTCAATGAGCTGTTCGCCGCACGGTTCATCAAGCGGTTGATGGCACGCTTTTCTTCAATATGAAGTCCAGGAGTATCAACAAAGATCGCTTGGTAATCACCCTCAGTTTCAACGCCCATAATACGGTGACGTGTCGTCTGTGGTTTACGTGATGTAATAGAAATCTTCTGACCCAGAATATGGTTCAGAAGCGTCGACTTACCTACATTTGGGCGACCGACAATAGCGATGAAGCCACAGTGTTGGTTTTCCGGTAGGCCTGTTTTTTTGCTATCAGATGAAAAGAATGCATCGATATCGAAATCTTGGTTGTTATCAGACATTGCTTAGTTGCTCTAATGCTGTTTCAGCAGCCGCTTGTTCTGCCTTGCGGCGGCTAGTGCCTTTACCGATAACAGGTTTATCCACACCTGCCACTTCACACTCAACCGTAAACTCTTGGTTGTGTGCTTCACCTTTAATATTAGTCACTGTGTAGACAGGTAGAGGATTTCTTCGACCTTGCAAAAACTCTTGTAGGCGAGTTTTCGGATCTTTTTGAGATACTCCAGGCTGAATAGCATCTAGGCGAGATTGGTACCAGCTTAAAATAATGCCGCGAACCGTCTCGGTATCACTATCTAAATAGACAGCGCCGATGACCGCTTCAACCGCATCCGCTAGAATAGAATCACGACGGAAACCGCCACTCTTCAACTCACCTGGACCTAATTTTAAGTAATCTCCTAGTTCGAATTCACGACCTAGTTCTGCCAATGTATGACCACGTACTAATGTTGCGCGCATGCGGCTCATATCACCTTCGTTTACCTTAGGAAAACGGTGGTAAAGATCATCAGCGATAACAAAACTTAAAATTGAATCGCCCAGAAACTCAAGACGTTCGTTATGTTTACCTGCGGCGCTGCGGTGAGTCAGCGCCAAGTGGATAAGATCGGCATCATTAAACTGATAGCCAATCTTTCTCTCTAGTTTATCAATTGGAGAATTCATGCTCTCTCGATGTGTTATGTGATCGATTAATGAATCCCACCGATGCGATTAAAACGCACACCAGTAGGAATCCATGTTGGAAGTACACTGTCTGAACCGCGTTCGAATTCGAAGCTGATCCAAATAGCAACGGCCTTACCAACAAGGTTTGCTTCAGGGACAAAGCCCCAGTAACGGCTATCGGCACTGTTGTCACGGTTATCACCCATCACAAAGTACTGGCCTTCTGGAACGACCCATTCGTTAACACCATTGCGAGGCTGATATGCTTGCACACGATCGCGGCGCAATGGGTTAACTAAAATCTGGTGTTCTACGTCTCCAAGCTGTTCGTTCAGCTGAATCAGAGGCACACCATCTTGAATAAATTGGCTCTCTTCAACATTACTTAGTTTCACTGGTTCACAGCTACTTGTACCCTTCGCCTGAATGCAGATCTCTTTACGACTGCTGTAGCGAATGGTGTCACCTGGCATACCAACAACACGCTTGATGTAGTCGATGTTAGGCTGAGGTGGGTACTTAAATACGATTGAATCACCACGCTCTGGCTTGCCCGTTTCTACCAGTTGAGTGCGCCATACTGGGTCTTTTAGACCGTACGCGTACTTCTCTACCAAGATGAAGTCACCAACCAAAAGCGTTGGCATCATCGAGCCAGAAGGGATTTGAAACGGTTCATAAATAAATGAACGCAGAACCAAAACAAATGCAATTACCGGGAAAATGGACACACTGTTCTCAACCCACCAAGGTTGAGCCGTAACTTTTGCGCTAGTTTCAGCGTCTAGGCCATTCGATTGTGCTTCAACGTCAGCAAGCTTTTGCTGGCGCTTCTTCGCCCACACAAACTTTTCCAACGCCCATACAATGCCGGTCACTAGAGTTACGATCACTAAGATAAGCGAAAATGTATTAGCCATTGATATCCCTTAAATTTCATTTCTTTAAAAATAACGAAAGTGAAAGAGCATAACTCTTTCACTCTGCTTAATATTTCTAATTTGTATCAATCATGCTGACTAAATGCTGGGAAGATTACGCAGGAAAAATCGTTTAGTTCGAGGCGCAAAGTGCAGTGACTAGTGGGCCTAATTGCAATCTTTGCAACAAAGAAATAAACGATTTTAACCAGTAATATTCAGCAGATAGTTAGTGCGATTGATACCTAGTCTTTGCCAACATGAAGGATTGCAAGGAAAGCTTCTTGAGGCAGTTCAACGTTACCGATCTGCTTCATACGCTTCTTACCTTCTTTTTGTTTCTTAAGAAGTTTCTTCTTACGACTGATATCACCACCGTAACATTTTGCGATTACGTTCTTACGCAGTTGTTTCACTGTAGAACGAGCAATGATGTGGTTACCAATCGCTGCTTGAATCGCGATATCGAACATCTGACGAGGGATGAATTCTTTCATCTTCTCTACCAGTAGACGACCACGAGACTGAGCAATATCTTTGTGCGTAATGATAGCTAGTGCATCAACTGTTTCGCCATTCAGCAGTACGTCTACACGTACCATGTTTGATGGCTCGTAACGTTGGAAGTTGTAATCCAATGATGCATAGCCGCGAGACGTTGACTTCAGACGGTCGAAGAAGTCTAGAACGACTTCTGCCATAGGAAGATCGTACGTCACAGCAACTTGGTTACCGTGGTAGACCATGTCTACTTGTACGCCACGCTTCTCAACACACAGTGTGATTACGTTACCTAGGTAATCCGAAGGTACCAGAATATTACAGCGTGCAATTGGCTCACGAATTTCTTCTAGGTCATTAACCGCTGGCAGTTTAGCCGGGCTATCAACGTAAAGAACCGTTTTATCTGTTTTTACAACTTCATACACTACTGTTGGAGCAGTTGTGATTAGGTCTAGGTCGTATTCACGCTCTAGACGCTCTTGGATGATCTCCATGTGAAGCATTCCTAAGAAGCCACAACGGAAACCAAAACCAAGTGCTGCTGAACTTTCTGGTTCAAAGAACAGTGATGCATCGTTCAGGCTTAATTTGCCTAACGCATCACGGAAGTTTTCGTAGTCATCAGATGATACAGGGAATAGACCAGCGTATACCTGAGGCTTCACTTTTTGGAAACCAGGTAGACGTTCAGTGCTGCCGCCTTTTGCAAGCGTCAACGTATCACCAACTGGTGCACCTAGGATGTCTTTAATACCACAAACAACCCAACCTACTTCGCCAGTATTTAGCTCTGTAGTATCGATTTGCTTAGGCGTGAAGATACCTAGACGGTCAACACCCCATACTTGGTCTGTCGACATTACTTTGATCTTATCGTTCTTCTTCAGCTTACCGTTTTTGATACGAACCAAAGAAACTACGCCAAGGTAGTTATCGAACCAAGAGTCAATGATCAACGCTTGTAGAGGCGCTTCAGGATCACCTTCCGGTGGCGGGATTGCCGTCACGATGTTTTCTAGAACATCATCAACACCCAAACCTGTTTTCGCAGAACAGCGAGTCGCTTCCATCGCATCGATGCCAACGATCTCTTCGATTTCTTCAGCAACACGTTCTGGTTCAGCAGCTGGTAGGTCAATCTTGTTCAAGATTGGCACTACTTCCAGTTCCATTTCGATTGCTGTGTAACAGTTTGCTAGAGTTTGTGCTTCAACACCTTGGCCAGCATCCACTACAAGTAGTGCGCCTTCACAAGCCGCTAGAGAACGAGATACTTCGTAAGAGAAGTCTACGTGTCCAGGAGTGTCGATAAAGTTAAGTTGGTAAGTTTCACCATCTTTAGCTTTGTAATCTAAAGTCACACTCTGCGCTTTAATTGTAATACCACGCTCGCGTTCTATATCCATAGAATCGAGGACTTGAGCTGCCATCTCACGTTCACTTAATCCTCCACAAACTTGGATTAAGCGGTCAGAAAGGGTCGACTTACCGTGGTCGATGTGGGCGATAATCGAAAAATTACGAATGTGCTTCATAGGCTTGGTGTGACTAAACTCTTTGAATAGGGATAATAAGAAAGCCGCGACGCGTCCAATCTACAGTCAGCATTGGTGGCGGCATTTCAATCAAGTTGGCAGATTCTACCCAATTTAAGGGCAAGAAGCATCATAAATTAGACGAGAGACTCACCTAGGATTCGAATCAAGACGACTTCTTGCTTGGATTTGTCTTCCATGGGTTTGGCTAACCGCTTCGCTAAGGCAATCCCACCAGCAGTAAACAGTGCTGCACTTAAGATAACAATGCCCTCGCCCCCCTGGAGTAAGGGTTGTAACAAGAGTTGCCCAAAACCAGCACCAATCATCAACATGAAAAGTGGGATGAGATAAACAATCGCCGCCGACTGAAGTAGGCTTTTTTCTGGAAAGCCAATTTCTACGATTTGTCCAGCTTTGACTAAGCTTTTGGTTTTAAGCTGCCAAAACAAAGATTTATTGCCAACAGCCTTGGTCACAATACCCGTACCGCAGTTTTTTTGAGAAGAACAGCTGCTACAACTGGTTTGTTGTTCGCAGCTCAATTGAACAAAGTATTGCTTACCTTTTTGTTCAACCGAGCTAACGGTCGCCAGCGCGGTCATCATTGCGCTTGTACCGATTTATTAAATGTAACTGACTGAGCAATACGTTTTGCAGTTGCCGGCGGAATGTCACCAACCACAGAGATCTCTTTATCGCCAATCACTAAGCTGTGCAAGGTTCTACGCCCTTGACGCACCAGCTGCCCTTTCAATGAATGCTCATCTTTTTCCGCGATATAAACCGAAAAGTTAAACAGTCCATCACTGAAAAGCTGACTTTCAACCATTTTATCGGTCGCAGCCATTTGATAGCGGCTAAGCTCTTTTGATTTAAACCCTTCAGGAATCCACGACGCTTGCCAGTTAGTTTCACTCACTAAGCCTTCCGGTAATGATAAAACTTTCGGCAATTGAGCTTGGCTCAAGCCACCCATAGCCTCAGCAATCTTATCGTTCACCACGTAAGAGATAGTGCGGTACTGTTCAAGCACTTCGCCATCACGATCCAAAAGGTCGGCACGCAAAGGAAGATTCGTTTTTTCGTCTACCCAAACCACGTAAGAGTAGCGAAGGCCATCTTTCGGCACGACACGCAGCACTTGAGTGGTGCTACCTGCTTCACGAGAGCGACCAACTTTCACAAAGTCGTAGTACTGATTCAGAGATTCGATATCTCGATTAATCATCGGAATAACAGGCGCAACCATGCTGCCTGACTGAATCGTAAATGGCTCTGTACCCGGCTCGATGTAGCTAACTTCGTTGCCACGTCGAATGACTTCACGAACAGGGCCGCTTAGATAAACAAGGTGTGCAAGTTGTTGGTCGTCGTTAACCGCATGGCGATAAACAAGAGGCTCAATACTGCTCTTCTTTATCAAAATGTAGGAGAGTTCGTAATTTAGATGCTGACTGGCCTCGTTCATTTGATGCAACAAGGCCTTTGCAGTGGTTTCCTCTGCAAAGGCTGTTGGAGACATCAAGCTGAACAGTGTCAGTGCACTGACCAGGATTTTCTTCATTCAATGTCCGATTCTAGATGTGCATCTTGCATTGGCGATGCATCACTGTTTAATCTTAGCTGCAGCTCATAATCTTCTAACAATGCATGAACGCGTTTGCGCTGCTCTTGCAAGTTAGCTTCAGATGCTGGTTTCTCAACAGAGTCACGCGTTAAACTTACTGGTTCCGCAGAACCGGCAAATGGAATCGTCTGGAGTACAGGCAACTGCTCTGGTGCTGCAGGGTCGCTACCACCATATTGTTGAACACCTAATACAACGGCTAATGAAACACACGCTGCCACGGCAACTTGTCCAAACTGTTGTAACCACGCCGGAAGCTGACGCTTCGCTTGCTGAGGTTTAGGTTGCTCTTCAATTGGAGCAACAGTAGGTTCAACATTCACTTGGTGCAGGTTCGACATTGAACCATGTGCAGGCTCGTTCTCAAGCGCTGCCGCTACACTATTAGCAATGTTCCACTCTGGAGTTTCTGGCGAATCCCCACGCATAACATCACCAATTAAATGGTAACTCTGCCAAGTATCCATGCTTTCTTGATCAGATTCTAGATCTACAATGAGAGCTTTATCGATCGTTTCACCATCCATGAGTGCCGAAAGCTTTTCTTTATCAGCCATTATTTTCACCATAATTATTACAAGTTCTAGCGTTGCAAAAGAGGTTTGATTTTCTTTTCCACCGCTTCACGAGCTCGGAAAATACGCGAACGTACGGTTCCTACAGGGCAATCCATTACTTCTGCAATCTCTTCGTAGCTCAAACCTTCGAGCTCTCGCAACGTCATTGCAGTTTTTAAGTCTTCTGGTAGCGCTTCAATCGCTCCAAAAACAACTTGTTTCAATTCTTTAGACAGCGTTAAGTTCTCAGGGTTCGATATTTCTTTTAACGCGCTGCCTGTTTCGTAATATTCTGCATCTTCTGCATCTACATCGGTTGCTGGCGGCCTACGGCTTTGGGCAACGATATGATTTTTAGCGGTGTTCACGGCAATTCGGTATAACCATGTATAGAAGGCACTCTCGCCACGAAAGTTAGGTATCGCGCGGTAAGCTTTAATAAAAGCTTCTTGTGCTACATCAGGTACATCACCGGAATTATTCACGTATCGAGAGATAAGATTACAAACTTTGTTTTGATACTTAACCACTAGTAAGTTAAATGCCTGCTTATCTCCACTCTGAACTCGCTCAATCAACACTTGATCGGTTAGCTGCTCGTTCATTCGAGCGGGTACTCCTATTGTTATAACCCTCACCTTCACAGATATGGGTACTAATTATGCGAAATGTAGTATTGACACCACCGTCTACAAGAGCACTATTGTGACTAAGCCAAATACCGAAAGTTCCAACTTTCTTAAAATTATTTGCCATTATTGTTTCACAATGTGATGTAATAAAAATAGCTATCCCTATCAATTTGGGGAAACTTGAGCAAAAGCAATGGTATTGAGCAATTAAATATTTCTAGATAGCTGTCTATATATTGATTTTGCATAGCGTTTAAGGATGACTCTGGAGAGATTATAACAGTCTTAGCCAAACTCCTAAAACAAGACAAAGTCAATTGAGAGTGGACAACTCGACTATAGCCCGGGATTTAATAAGTTTTATGAACGCAAACCGTGAACATCAGTGTGATGTATTAGTGGTAGGAAGTGGTGCGGCAGGCTTGTCATTAGCCTTACGCGTAGCAGAACATGCAAAAGTAATTGTATTAAGCAAAGGACCACGCAGCGAAGGATCGACGTATTACGCACAAGGTGGTATCGCCGCGGTGTTCGATGAGTCGGACAGTATTGAGTCTCATGTAGAGGATACTCAAATCGCTGGGGCTGGGTTATGCGAAGAAGATACAGTTCAATTCATTGCTGAAAATGCGAAAGAGTGTGTGCAATGGCTGATTGATGGTGGTGTTCCATTTGATAAAGATGAGAACAGCACAGAAGGCCAACCAAAATATCACCTCACTCGTGAGGGTGGCCACAGTCACCGCAGAATTCTGCACGCTGCCGATGCAACTGGCATGGCGATGCAAACCTCACTACAAGATAACGTCAACAACCACCCAAATATCGAGATCTTCGAGCGCCACAATGCGCTGGATTTGATCACGGAAGATAAGATTGGTGGTTCAAAAGACAAGGTGATCGGTGCCTACATTTGGAACCGTAACCAAGAACATGTTGAAACCGTGCGCGCTAAGTTTGTTGTATTAGCAACAGGCGGTGCTTCAAAGGTTTACCAATACACCTCTAACCCAGATGTTTCTTCAGGTGATGGTATTGCTATCGCTTGGCGTGCGGGTTGTCGTGTGGCAAACCTTGAGTTCAACCAGTTCCACCCAACTTGTTTATTCCACCCAGAAGCGCGTAACTTCCTACTAACGGAAGCACTGCGTGGTGAAGGTGCTTACTTGCGTCGTCCAGATGGTTCTCGCTTTATGAAGGACTTCGATGAGCGCGGTGAACTGGCGCCACGTGATGTGGTTGCTCGTGCAATTGACTTCGAAATGAAGCGCTTGGGTGCCGACTGTATGTATGTTGATATCAGCCACAAGCCTGAAGAATTCATCACAGCGCACTTCCCGATGATCCATACTCGCTTGATGGACTTGGGCATCGATATGACCAAAGAGCCGATCCCTATCGTACCAGCCGCTCACTACACGTGTGGTGGTGTCATGGTTAATAAGCAGGGTCAAACCGACCTAACGAACTTGTATGCGATTGGCGAAGTGAGCTACACCGGCTTACACGGTGCAAACCGTATGGCTTCTAACTCACTGCTTGAGTGTGTGGTTTACGCATGGGCAGCAGCAAAAGATATCGTTGAGAACATCGACCAATCTCAACTGTGTGCAGAACTGCCAGCATGGGATGAAAGCCAGGTCACCAACAGTGATGAAGAAGTTATCATTCAACACAACTGGCACGAACTGCGCCTATTCATGTGGGATTACATGGGCATTGTTCGAACGGATAAACGACTAGAGCGAGCATTGCGTCGCATTCAGATGCTGCAACAAGAAACTCATGAGTACTACAGCTACTTCAAGGTTTCGAATAACTTATTAGAACTGCGTAATTTGCTACAAGTGGCAGAGCTAATGGTTCGTTGTGCAATGCAGCGCAAAGAGAGCCGCGGCCTACACTACACGTTGGATTACCCTGAACTTGCTGAAGACAGTGGCCCAACGATTCTGACGCCAGAGAAACGCCAATCATAATAATTGGTTAAACGTGCTTAGCGAATTAGCCGTCAGCGGAAAATGATTAAACGAAAGGGAGCCGAGTGCTCCCTTTTCTTTTGTCTAACGCTTTCTTTTATCTAATACTTTCTTTCATCGAATAGTTTGGCTTCTCTAGCGCGCTCGTTGTAAGTTCGCCAGAAAATGGCTATATTCTCGCTCGCAACAGCTGTCTCGCCAAAGCAGTACCGAGTGCCCACATTCAAACTGTAATTTAACGAAGAACTGCGCCCAGATCTTATCAACGGACTTGAGTCGGTAAGTTCGGTCATTGAGTCGAATATCACCATCCTCTTTATAATCAAAACGGCCATGGGCACTATTCAAAATCAGATGATTAGTTTGAAGCAGATGAATCAGCAGTGCCAAGCAATAAAGGCTGACAACAAGTGGAATAGAAGACAGGACGATGAAAAACAAAAGGCACCCGAAAACAGTGCCCTTTGCGAATAATGCGGAATATGAAGGGTTAAGCTGGAGCTTAACGAACCTTGCTGAGGTTGTGTGCGACAATTTTATCAACCATTGATGCATGGCCTAGGTTTTCACTGCGTCCGTGTCCCATCACCCAAGTAAACAAATCTGGGTCATCACACTCTAATAGAGAAACAAACTCGCGCTGTTCCTGCTCTTGCAATGAATCAAAACACTCTTCGAAAAATGGCATGATGACTACATCAAGTTCTAACATGCCGCGACGGCAACCCCATTTAATTCGTGCTTTCTGCTCTGCAGTGTACATTGGCTATCCTCACCTATAATTTTTCTTTCTCGGAGTGTAACAAGTCATACGCCCTGTAACTACTATGTGAGTCACAGTCCCTATCTAAGCTCACAAAAAAACCTAGGCTGACAAAGAAACAGAACCGGATTAACATAGAGCCAAATAAAATTCTTAGGAAAGATAAAATGGATTGGAAAAACACATTTCAGCCACTCGCTCATACGCAAAATGAATCGCTTCCAGAACTGATGATGACACACGTGTCAGACTGGAGCGCAATCACCATGATAGGCGATGACAAAAAATCGTACCTACAGGGTCAAGTAACGTGCGATGTCGTCACTCTTCCTAATGATGAATCCACGTTAGGCGCGCACTGTGATGCAAAAGGAAAGGTATGGAGCATCTTCCGCCTGTTCCATCACAATGGCGGTTACGCACTCATGCAGCCTAAATCTGCGATTGAAGTAGAGCTGGTCGAAATCAAAAAATACGCCGTGTTCTCTAAGGTTGATATCGAGCAAACGTCTGACGTTGTTATCGGTGTGATGGGTTCGTCAGCTAATCAATACATTGATTCTATTTCAGAAAGCCAAGGTAATGTGCGTGCTATCTCTGGTGGTACAGCGGTTCAAGTTGCAGATAACCGCTGGGCTCTACTTGTGACAGAAGAAGCCGCTGAAGCCTTGGTATCAAACAGCGCTGCGGAGAAAGTATCAGAAACACTTTGGCAATATCATGAAATTCTTGATGCTCAGCCTAACCTATCGAAAGCAGAGCAAAACGAGCACATCCCTCAAGCGCTTAACCTGCAAGCGATTGGCGGTATCAGCTTTTCAAAAGGCTGTTACACAGGTCAAGAAACGGTTGCTCGTGCTAAGTACCGTGGCATGAACAAGCGTGAGATGCGCATTGTTTCAGGAACGACAGCAGAAGTATTGTCTCTAGAGAACCCAATTGAACTAGAGCGTAGCGTGGGTGAGAACTGGCGTGGCGCAGGCCGACTATTAAACGTCTATCAATTTGCTGATAACCGAGCGATTGGTTTGATGGTACTGCCAAACAACCTTGATGACGATGTTCAGCTGCGACTGACCGCGCAGCCTGATCAAACATGGAATATCCTGCCACTGCCGTACAGCCTTGACGACGAGTAACCACGTGGAAACGCAAATTACACAATGGCTGGATCAACAGCAGGTGAATTATCGCCTGCTGATGCAAAGCAAGCCAACCACCAGCATTGAAGAAACTGCACAAGAGCGAGGCATCGACGCCTCTCAAATGGTGAAGTGCATCCTGCTCAAGGATATGGGCAACCAGTATGCGTTAGCCTGTACTGCTGGCGATCGCTCTGTCGACCCCAAGAAAGTACGCTCGGTACTGAATTGCCGTCGAATGACCTGCGTGTCGCTCGCTGATGTTGAAGCGATCACCGGTTTTAAAGTGGGTTGTGTTGGTCCGCTCGCTCTCAAGAGACACATGCCGATCATTTTTGATCCTTCCATTCAAAACAACTCGACCGTAACCATTAGCTCCGGCGACCGAATGGCTGGCGTTGCGCTGGATCTCAATGATCTTATGGCGCTATGTGCACCGACCGTCGCGGACATCAGTCGATGATCGTTTAGATCATGCTTCGCAAACTTCATTTTAATATTTCATTGAGTACATTTTTAGTGTGAACCTCGTCATAAGAAGAACACACCACTAATAAATAGTTACTCAAAATAAAAGCATAAGTAGTCACAAAGTTAAATTTGCGTTATTGTAAATTTACTGACTAGCTATTAAGCAAATCAGTGCAAGTGAATCCACTGAGTAACATCAGTATCCACTTTTGTGTAATGCATCTGTGACTATTCGCCCGTTTTAGACGGGCTTTTTTTTGTCCGAAATTTACAATTTGATTACACAAACAAAAAAATCCCGCCTATTCTTATACTTGTAACATTATCACTACTTAATACTGAACAGAAAAGTTCACGGCAGTTCACTACTCAGTATTATTTTGGGGAGGAGCTCACGTAAAAATAGATATTTACTGAAGAAAGTGCTTAGAACAGCACAAATATCTAATTAACGTCAACGCTACTGCATATAACTCCATGCTTATCACAATTATTATCTCGGAGTTTTTCTATAATATGCAGGCTAGGTAAATATAAGGATAATTAAGAATGAGACTGTTTAAGCGCTATACACCGAGTATGATTGCTAAACATGTAAGTCGACTTTTCAAAGGACGAATCTACATTTACGGCGTAGGAAAATTTGAGTTTGATAACGGTAAGCTAGTGCTACCAGACCGAGCAGAAAAACGTCACTTTCAAACAGTGAAAGAAATAAATAGTGAAATCATGAAACTGCGCTGTGCGTACGCATGACCTGATTATCTACAGAATTAAAAACAAAAAGGGTTGGCATTATGCCAACCCTTTTTTCGTACCAATTTTCGTATCAATGATGATTCGATATACCACCAGAACACTATGTCATTATCGATGAGTCACTGGACGCTTAGCTAAGTCAGGAAGATTGCCAGACAAACCCAGTGCGCGCTTCATGATCTCATCTTTCGCACCCGGTAATTGGCCCGCTAGCTTCATACCAATACCACGAATCAGCTTCTTAGCTGGGTTATCGCCTTCAAACAGATCTTTGAAGCCCTGCATTGAAGCAATCATTTTCGCCGCCTCTGCTTTTCTCCAGCGCTCGTAGCCGCGAAGATTACGCTTGGTGCCAATGTCTTCACCCGCAGACCATAGCTTTAACAGCTCTTGCGCTAGGCTTGCTGCGTCTAATAGGCCAAGGTTCACGCCCTGCCCTGCTAATGGGTGAATGGTATGAGCAGCATCACCAACCAAAGCCACACGCTCTACCGCAAAGTCACGCGCATAACGCATGCGCAGTGGGAAGGCAAAACGGTCACCAACCACTTCACATAAGCCCAGCTTTGCATCGAACTCAGCTGTTAACTGCTTGTTGAATTCAGCATCCGACATTGATACGAGGTTCTCGGCACGATTTGGTTCCGTAGACCAAACAATCGAGCTCATGTTGCTTGGTTGCATTGGTAGGAATGCCAATGGGCCTTGAGGCGTGAAGATTTGACGAGCAACGCTGTGGTGCGGCTCTGTGGTTTTGATGTTCGCGACAATCGCACTGTGTCCGTAATCCCAATGTGTTAATGGGATATCTTGCTGCTTACGAACCCAAGAGTTTGCGCCGTCTGCTCCAACAACTAACTTAGCTGTCAGTGCTTGACCATTGTCCAATGTTAACCAAGCTTCACTTTCACCAATCGCCATCGTTTTACACGTTGCGGGCATATACAGGCTGACGTTGTCTTGTTTCTTAACCTGATCAAGCAGCGCTAATTGAATCACACGGTTTTCAACGATATGACCAAGATTAGGCTGAGCCAAGCGTGTCGAGTCAAACTCAATACGAGCGAAACTGTCTTGTTCCCACACTTCCATCGCTTGATACGGTGCAGCGCGTCTTTGTTCGATACCTTGCCATGCACCTAGGTTACGAAGAATCACTTCACTAGAACGACTCAACGCGGATACACGCACATCAGGCAGCTCACACAGCCCTTCGCTGGGAGCTCTGCCTTCAATGACAGCGATTCTTAGGTCACTGTCTTTTAGGGCAGCAGCAAGCGCTAGGCCAACCATGCCACCACCAACAATCGCGATATCAACACTTTGCATCATTATTTATTACCTTATCTTTCTACTAGGCCAAGCGTATGACGCAAAAGTGGACCTTTAAGTGGTGGAAGGTTATCTATTACGGCTAACCCAAGATTACGCCCAATGCGAGCGGTCATATAATCGTTTGAGAACAGGTGAACTAGGCTTGAAGTCAACGTGATCGTTGCGTCTCGGTCTTGTTCTCTACGCTTTCTAAAGTTAACAAGACCACGGTAACGACCTACATCATCTAACTGGGTACACAACTCTTCTGCCAAGGAAGCCACATCTCGGATGCCTAGGTTAAAGCCTTGCCCCGCAATTGGGTGAAGCGTTTGAGCAGCATTACCAACAATGGCAAATCGATGAGAGATATTTTGCTGTCGGTGACGAAGAATCAGAGGGTAACTCGCGCGCTTGCCGACCTTCTCTAATCGGCCAAGTCGCCAGCCAAAGTCATTCTGCAATTGCTCAAGAAATTCATTGTCGTTTAGCGTCATCACTTTTTGTGCTTGCTCTGGTGTTAAACACCAAACCAGCGATAAACGGTTGTCACTCATCGGTAATAGAGCAACTGGCCCATGATGGGTAAAACGCTCAAATGCGCGACCTTGGTGAGGTTCACTCGCCACAATATTGGCAATCACAGCGACTTGCTCAAAGTCGTGCTCACTCAATGAGATATTGAGCTGTTGGCAACAGGTTGAGATTGCACCGTCAGCAGCAACCAGTAACTTAGTGGTTACTGGTTGCCCACTTGTCAGTTCAATCGTCGTCAACGCTTCTTCACGTTCAACTTTACTAACAGACTCAGGACAAAGCATGGTAATTGCCGCTTCTGATTCAAGTTTCTGCTGATAGATTCGACCCACATCTGCTAACTCGACCACGTAGCCAAGCGCATCTACAGCAAGCTCTTCACTGTAGATGTCTGTCATTCCGGCATGCCCGCGATCCGAAACATGGATATCTTTAATCGGGGTCGCGACCGGAGCGATAGATTGCCATAAGCGCAAAGAATCCAGGATCTGCACCGTGCCATAGGACAAAGCAATCGAACGAGAATCAAACCCAGGGTGAGCTTGATGATCAACCTGATAAGGCTCCACTACCGCAATCGACAGTGAACCTTGGCTTAGGTGATTCAAAGCAAGGGCTAAGGTTGCCCCTGCCATTGCGCCACCAGCAATTACAACATCATACTGAGCCATCATAACCTCAAACCGGCCAACGAATTAATGAATGGTAGGCGCCGCATCTTCAGATGGGCGAGCACCAAATTCAGCATGAATCGTTAGTGCACACGCTTTTACGTGCTCAATAACGTGCTCTAGAAGCTGCGCTTGCTCTTCCAGATCATCTTCTTCGTCAATGCCTAGCTTGGCCATCTCTTCTAGATCAGCTAATGCTTCTTTTGTACTGTCAGACGCTTTGTTCAATTGAGCGCCAACCAAGCCTAGACCAGAAATGAAATGGTTAATCCAATCAGACACACCATCAGCCAAGTCAAATAGGCTTGCGCTTGCGTCTTCGTCAGGCAGCAACATAGACAATTCCATACCCGAACCTGTGATTTCACTGGTCGTTACTTTCAGTGTCGCTTCCGCTAGCGTTAATGCGCGATCTGGCCAACCCATGCCTTCATTGGTGTAATCGAAGATCAGTGGTTGCCAGCTTTTATCTGCAAGGCTTAAGCCTCCGCTTAACATACCCGTTAATAAACCGTGCATCTCAGCAGGGGTTACGGCTAGACTTGCCGATTGAAGTTCAGTCGCAACCGTTAGGTAGTCAGGTAAAGTAGTTTCGCTCATCAGATAGCTCGCTCAGTTATTCTTTATATCGATAGTATAATCGTACCACTTCACCCCAATTCTGGTAAGCATCGATCCCCAGCAATTGAAGGATGACTGACTACCAATTGTTCAATTTGCTGAATTACTGTGTGCTCAAGCTCTCATTTACAAACAGTCACTCTGAAAAGCTTGAATCTTAATAGCGGTTTACCTATAGTTTCTCCCTCAGAGGAGATTGCTTCCTCATCGGTACTTGCACTTTTTCTTTCTCAAAAAATGGCGAAGGGCAACAGCCTTAAAATAGCGCGTTAAAGAGTTCATCCATCATGAGTAATCAAGCGGTAGACGTTGAAATATTAGGAAAACTGACTCGAGTGAATTGTCCACCAGGGCAAGAAGAGTCATTGATTGCAGCGGCGGCCGATCTTGATAATCGATTGAAAGAGATGGCTGAACGTACTAAGGTAACCAATGAAGTGAAGCTGCTGACTATCGCAGCTCTGAATATTTGCTACGAATTACAAACCAAGAAGTTTGAAGCAAATGATGAACAAAACGCACTGACCGAGCGAATGGAACAGCTCACGACATCACTTTCAGATGTCCTCAGTAAAGTTAAGCACGGACAGCAATAGCGTACACAAAATTTACCCTGGAGTGTTTGTCAGAGGATTCACGTCCCCGAGCCGATAAGCAATCCCTAAGGGTTAGTACTTGAGTGCTATTGAGCATGCTCGGCCCGACCGAGAAGCCTACGGTAATCATTGCTGATCCGCCTTGAACTCGCTGGTTCAAGGGCCATCTATTCTCAACGGCACTTTGGGGTATCCCTTCTTATGAAGACGCTCACACGCAGCGAATTTCGCAAACAGATCCGTATCAAACGCAATGCCTTATCTGGCGACCAACAAACTCAATCCGGTATCGACTTAGTTAAGCAGTGCATGCAGCTTGATGAAATTCAGTCTGCTCAGCATATTGCCCTCTATATCTCTATCGATGGCGAACTCGATACTCAGCCTTTAATCGAATGGTTATGGGCGCAAGGTAAGCACACTTATTTACCAGTATTGCACCCCTTCTCTGCCGGGCACCTGCTGTTTTTACACTACTCGCCAACCACACCGACGGTCTTGAATAAGTACGGTATTGTCGAACCTCAGCTCAATCAAATGCTGGTTAAACCTTGTCAGCAACTCGACCTTATTCTTACGCCCCTTGTCGGCTTTGACTCCCATGGCCATCGTTTAGGTATGGGCGGCGGATATTACGATCGCACCTTGGCAAAGTGGTTCGAGACGGGCGAAGGTGCAGCTCCTATTGGTTTGGCTCATGATTGCCAACATGTTGATACGCTACCGATTGAAGAATGGGACATTCCGTTACCTAAAATCGTGACTCCGAGTAAAACTTGGCAATGGGAAAACAACCATTAAAGCGCTATAATCGCGCCGCAAACGTTAACCTCGATATAGAAACGTTAACTCAATATCTAAACGTTAACTTCATCATTACGCAAACGATCAATTCAAAGCGCAAGACCTTATTCAGGAGAATGGCATGACTCAAGATGAAATGAAAAAAGCAGCTGGCTGGGCAGCACTTCAATATGTTGAAGAAGGCAGCATTGTAGGTGTAGGTACTGGCTCTACAGTAAATCACTTCATCGACGCACTAGGCACAATGAAAGACAAAATCAAAGGTGCGGTTTCAAGCTCTGTTGCTTCAACGCAGCGACTAGAAGAGCTAGAGATCAAAGTGTATGAGTGTAACGATGTCGCTAAGCTAGACATCTATGTTGATGGCGCAGATGAAATCAACCCAACTCGCGATATGATCAAAGGCGGCGGCGCTGCTTTGACTCGTGAAAAAATCGTAGCGGCTATCTCTGATAAGTTTGTGTGTATTGTTGACGGTACTAAAGCAGTTGATGTGTTGGGTAAATTCCCACTGCCTGTTGAAGTAATCCCAATGGCACGTTCATACGTGGCACGTGAGTTGGTTAAGCTTGGTGGTGACCCAGTTTACCGCGAAGGCTGCACAACCGATAACGGCAACGTGATCCTAGATGTGTACGGCATGGCGATCGAAAACCCGAAACAACTAGAAGATATCATCAATGGTATAGCTGGTGTGGTGACGGTTGGTCTGTTCGCTCACCGTGGTGCTGATGTGGTTATCACCGGCACGCCTGAAGGTGCAAAAATCGAAGAATAAATAATAGAAGATTGAGTTTTTCTGTTACTTCATTACATACGGTGCCCTAGGGCGCCGTTTTTTTTGCTTTATTGCTGTAAAATTATGTCTTATTCCGTAATTTTCTTACCCAAAACATTTTTTTTTTGTTACTTTATTGTTCAGAAGACGCACAGGGAAAACGTTTGTCTCCTAACAAAGTGGTGAATTTGTTCCCCTTTCAGCCATTTTGTAGCACGTGCGCCGCATTTGCCCAACCTTTCCATTTTAAGGACGAGAACAATGGCCAAAGTTTCACTGGAAAAAGAAAAAATTAAAATTCTACTTCTAGAAGGTCTTCACCCTTCTTCTGTAGAAGTACTGCAAGCCGCTGGTTACACAAACATTGAGTACCACAAAGGCTCGCTACCGGAAGATGAACTTCTTGAAGCAGTAAAAGATGCTCATTTCATTGGTATTCGTTCTCGCACTAATATCTCCCAAGAAGTTATTGATGCAGCTGAAAAGCTGGTTGCCGTCGGTTGTTTCTGTATTGGTACTAACCAAGTCAACCTTCAAGCAGCAGCAAAACGCGGTATCCCTGTGTTCAACGCACCGTTCTCAAACACTCGAAGCGTTGCTGAGCTCGTTCTTGGTCAGGTTCTATTGCTACTACGTGGCATTCCAGAAAAGAACGCGCTTGCACACCGTGGCATCTGGAAAAAGAGTGCCGACAACTCTTACGAAGCCCGTGGTAAGCGTTTAGGTATTATTGGCTACGGTCACATCGGTACTCAACTGGGTATTATTGCTGAAAACCTTGGCATGCGTGTTTACTTCTACGACATTGAAAACAAACTGTCTCTGGGTAACGCAACGCAAGTTCATACCATGACGGAATTACTGAACAAGTGTGACGTAATCTCTTTGCATGTACCTGAAACCAACGAAACAAAAGACATGATGGGTAAAGAAGAGTTCGAGCGCATGAAGCCTGGTTCTATCTTTATCAACGCAGCTCGTGGCACGGTAGTCGATATTCCTGCTCTGTGTGGCGCTCTGGAGTCTGGACACCTTGCAGGTGCGGCTATTGATGTTTTCCCAACAGAACCAAAAACCAATGCAGACCCGTTTGAGTCTCCATTAATGCAGTTCGATAACGTGATCCTAACGCCTCACGTGGGTGGTTCAACTCAAGAAGCACAAGAGAACATTGGTGTTGAAGTTGCTGGTAAGCTAGCGAAATACTCTGATAACGGCTCTACGCTATCAAGTGTTAACTTCCCTGAGGTATCACTACCACTGCATACTGGAACGTCTCGTTTATTACACATTCACGAAAACCGCCCAGGCATCCTAACTCAGATCAACACCATCTTCGCTGAGGAAGGGATCAACATCGCGGGTCAATACCTACAGACTGCGGCTGATATGGGTTATGTCGTTATCGATGTAGAAGCCGATCGCTCTGAAGAAGCACTGCTTAAACTGAAAGAGATCGAAGGCACAATCCGTGCTCGTCTTCTTCACTAATCATCGCACTCAAAATGCATAAAAAAGGCTCTCATCATGAGAGCCTTTTTAGCATTTGGCCTATCGTAGGTAATTAGGTCGTCATGATCCAAAACCTTCTATAGCACTGTCATTACTCTTCGATCTGGTAGATCACATTCACGCGATCACGAATGGTGATCGTTGAGTCTTCATAAGAGTTCGATTCTGTTCTTGCATCCATCGCCATTGAACGCATGAGTACTGGCTGAGAAGATTGGGCGTTGTAATCCACGCGCCATACATCACCTAACTCGCGCTCAAAACCACTCGCCAATGATTTAGCTTTTGATGTCGCATCTTTAATGGCTTCTAAGCGCGCTTGCTCTTGATACTTAGCTTGGTCGCGAACTTGCAGTTGGATGTTGTCGATCTGATTAATGCCTTCTCCAATCGCAATATCCATGTACTCATTAAGATTAGCTAGCTCAGTCACTTGAACGGTCACATTACGTGAGGCGCGGTAGCCAACCAGTTCCGGCTTGCCATCTTTCGGGTAATGATATTGAGGAGATAAATACAGGTTAGAGCTGTGTACACTCGCCTCATCAACACCAGCTTGATGCAGCTTGTTTAGAAAGCCTGTCACGACTTTATCAACGGTATTTTTAGCCTGTTCAGCAGTCATCGTCGATTCCACGACTCTCACAGAGAATGTCGCCATATCAGGTGTAGCGATCACTTCACCATAGCCTGTCGTTGAAATATGAGGAAAGGATGGAGAGTCAGCCAATGATGGAAAACTCACAGCACTCAACGCCGCAGTAAGAGTAAGAGACGTTGCTAACATCTTTGGTACAAGCTTCATTAGGTATGACCTATGCTGAACAAATGTCCTTTCATCATAGAGCAATTTATCGTTTAGCCAATCCAGAGCACACACTTCTAACAGAACTTTGACGCTGAAAAAACCAACAGTTTACTGAGGTAAGTGATTGTGAGCAAAACTCAATATTGCTTGGGATACCTCTTTTAATACTCCGCTCTCAAGCTGCCAATGGTGCCAATAGATGCGATAAGAGAGCAGAAAGCCAGGGGTAATATCAATCAGAGCACCAGACTCGAGCTCATCGATAATCTGTAATCGGGGGATCAAGCAATAGGCTACACCCGATAATGCCAAGCGCACAAATGCTTCTGAACTGCCGACTGTATGATTGATCACACTGTCTCTCGGGACGTTAAAATGATCATGCAGAAACTTCTTATGCAGATCATCGTATTGATCATAGGAAACCGCAGGTGCTTTGCTTAAGGTGGCGTAGTTTACGCCCTCTGCAAAGTAACGCTGATGAAAGTCAGGGCTAGCCACGCACACATAATCCATCCTACCGAGATAGTCAGCACTGCAGCCAGGAATCGCTTGAGACTCCAAACTGATTGCACCGGCCACCTCGCCACTTTTAATCTTTTCAATGGTTCTCGACTCACCATGAATCGCGAGGTTCAACTCGACTTGGCGAGACTTAATCACATCCGACAAAGCTGGTAGCAACCATGTCGCCAAACTATCAGCGTTGGTGGCTATGGATATCGATAGTGGTTGATTACCCTCTTCATTCATCAACTCAGGCACAAGCTCGTGCTCTAACAAACGAACACGGCGATATAAGCCCAGTAGTTTTTTACCCGCAGGCGTTGGCCTAGGCGGGCTTTCTCTCACCAAGGCTGGCTGAGCCAACCACCTTTCCAGCTGTTTGATGCGTTGAGATACCGCCGACTGGGAGATATATAACTGCTCAGCAGCCCTTTCGAAGCTACGTTGTTTTACTACAGCATCCAGTGCTTCAATCCATTTATAATCCAATCCGCGCATCAATTTGCTTCCTTTTTAAGCTAACTCATCACCACATTAGCAACTCTAATAATGGATTAAAATCATTAATTATACTTATTTAAAGGGTCAGAGTATCTTCGCCATATAGCACGTAAATATCGTTAAATAAGTGGAGGTTAAAATGAGTTTTTGGGTTTTATTACAAGGTTTTGGTCTAGGGGCAAGTATGATTATCCCTATTGGCGCTCAGAATGCGTACGTCCTAAATCAAGGGATAAAACGCAATCATCATTTAACGACAGCAACGATTTGTAGCCTGCTCGATACTCTGTTTATCTCATTAGGCATTTTTGGCGGCGGAGCGATCTTGTCGCAAAATGAATTACTGCTTACCTCAGTGACACTAGGTGGCATCGCTTTTCTGACTGTGTATGGTTTGCTCTCACTACGCAGTGCATTCAAAGTGCGCACCAGTGATGAGTCGAAAGGTGAGATATTAGCGCGTGGCAAGCGCACCGTTATTTTAGGGGCATTGGCAGTAACAGTATTAAACCCACATCTCTATTTGGATACCGTGGTAATTCTTGGATCCATTGGTGGGCAATTTGAAGGCAACGACAGAATTGCATTTGCTATGGGGACTATATTGGCTTCGTTCGTCTGGTTCTATTCTTTGTCATTAGGCGCTGCAAAACTAGGCCCGACGCTATCTAAACCTAAGGTTAAGAAAGGCATTGATATCGCAGTCGCAACCATGATGTTCGCCATAGCAACGGTGCTTACCGATGGACTTATTGAGCAATACTGGTAAATCTATTTAGCTTCATGAAACCAACAAAAAAGGCGGATAACCTAAGTTATCCGCCTTTCCTTATAAAAGCTTATAGTTATAAAAACTAACTAGGAATTAAGCTTCTACTTTATTCATGTGTACATCCATTTGCGGGAATGGAATTTCGATACCCTCGTTATCCAAGCCTTCTTTGATTGCTTGCATCAGGTCGAAATAAACATTCCAGTAGTCAGCAGTGCTAACCCATGGACGAACAACGAAGTTAACTGAAGAATCAGCAAGCGTATGAACACCAACTTGAACGCCAGGTTCTTTCAGTACACGCTCATCAGATTCACAGATCTTAGTCAGTAGCGCTTTTGTCTTCTGAAGATCAGCGTTGTAAGAAACACCAATCATTAGATCAATACGGCGCGTCGCATGACGAGAATAGTTTGTGATTGGGCTGCCGATAACGCTACCGTTAGGTACTACAACCATTTTGTTGTCTGGCGTTGTTAGAACCGTTTGGAAGATTTGAATAGAATCAACTGAACCTGCCACACCACCAATTTCCACATAGTCACCAGACTTAAATGGACGGAATGCAACGATAAGTACACCAGCAGCAAAGTTAGATAGTGAGCCTTGTAGTGCAAGACCAACGGCTAAACCAGCCGCACCAATAACAGCAACTACAGATGCCGTTTGAACACCTAAACGACCAAGTGCAGCAATTAAAACAATCACAAACAACAAGTAACGAACTAAACCATGGACGAACTCCACAACTGCTCGGTCCATTTTCTTCTTCTGAAGAACCTTAGACACGCTATTCGCTACTGCTTTAACAATAAGGTTACCAATAAATAGAATTATCAGTGCTGAAATGATATTTACGCCATATTGGATAAATAAATCTGAATTATTTGTTAACCACTGCTCTGCTTGAGACAAACCATCCACAAGTGGAGTCTCAATCGCTGTCGAACTATCAGCCATAATGTGCATCCTCTATATAATATGCTATGGGCTAAACTGCCTTAAGCCTCATTTACTCTGCAATATAATAAACAGTGTAATTACCGTTAAGTCATTGTGTTAAAAGTAAATTAAAGCCAAGTCCTTTTTATAAACTGAACCAAGTTCAGTTTTTCGGCACGATATCCTATCTTTGACAGATTGCAAAGTCATATTTATGTAAGCTTTTGAATTATTAAAACTTACCGATAAACACAAATACCGATAACTAAAAGACTACGAAATTTATTCACCGCACGCTAGGTTTTTCACATATTTAGTACAATTTTTTATCAGATATAAAAAAACCCGCTCAATGAGCGGGTTTTTAAAACTTAAAGAGTACTTAATTCAAAGAATTATAGTACGTCTACAGCGTTAAGGTCAGCAAATGCTTTCTCTAGACGAGCAACCATTGAAGCTTGACCAGCACGTAGCCATACGCGTGGATCGTAGTACTTCTTGTTTGGAGCAGCTTCGCCAGTTGGGTTGCCGATTTGACCTTGTAGGAAATCGAAGTTGTCAGCAGAGTACTGACGGATACCGTCCCAAGTTGCCCACTGTGTATCAGTATCGATGTTCATTTTGATAACACCGTAGCCGATAGACTCTTGGATTTCTGCTTCAGAAGAACCAGAACCACCGTGGAATACGAAGTTTAGAGCGTTAGGTGCGATACCGAACTTCTCTGCACAGTATGCTTGAGAGTCACGTAGGATAGTTGGAGTAAGTACAACGTTACCAGCTTGGTAAACACCGTGTACGTTACCGAAAGATGCAGCGATAGTGAAACGTGGGCTAACAGCCATTAGTTTCTCGTAAGCGTATGCTACGTCTTCTGGAGAAGTGTAAAGCTCAGATGCGTCCATATCAGAGTTATCAACGCCGTCTTCTTCACCACCAGTACAACCAAGTTCGATCTCGATTGTCATGTTCATTTTAGCCATGCGCTCTAGGTACTTAGCACATGTTTCGATGTTCTCTTCTAGAGACTCTTCAGAAAGGTCTAGCATGTGAGAAGAGAATAGAGGCTTACCAGTTTGTGCGAAGAACTCTTCACCAGCGTCTAGTAGACCGTCGATCCATGGAAGAAGTTTCTTAGCAGCGTGGTCAGTGTGCAGGATAACTGGAACACCGTAAGCTTCAGCTACAGCGTGTACGTATTTTGCACCAGCTACAGCGCCAAGAACTTGTGCGCCTTGACCTTCAAGTTTAACGCCTTTACCTGCGAAGAATGCAGCGCCGCCGTTAGAGAACTGAACAACTACTGGAGCTTTAACTTTAGCAGCTGCTTCTAGTACTGCGTTTACAGAGTCAGTACCAACAACGTTTACAGCAGGAAGAGCAAATTTGTTTTCTTTTGCTACTTCAAATACTTTCTGTACGTCATCGCCAGAAATCACACCAGGTTTTACAAAATCGAAGATCTTAGACATGGAAATAGTCCTATTTATTCTATCGTTTTAAGATTAAAAAACTTAAGTTTAAAAACTTGCAATCGTTTGCTCACAACTTATGCCATTCTAGCAAAAAAGTGTGATATGCAGCAAACGTTAAAAGGCGAGATTCACATCTCGCCTTTCTAAATCAATTATGCTTTAGCGCGCTCTTCAAGCATTGCTACTGCAGGAAGTACTTTACCTTCAACGAATTCAAGGAAAGCGCCACCGCCAGTAGAGATGTAAGAAACGTCAGCTTTGATACCGAACTTATCGATAGCTGCTAGCGTGTCACCACCACCTGCTACAGAGAAACCTGCAGACTCAGCGATTGCTTTAGAGATACCAGCTGTACCCGCTTCGAAGTTCTTGAATTCGAATACGCCTACAGGGCCGTTCCAAAGGATTGTTTTCGCGTTGCCGATGATTTCAGCTAGTGCCGCAGTTGAATCTGGACCAAGGTCGAAGATCATGTCGTCGTCTTGAACTTCAGAAACGTGCTTGATTTCAGCTTCTGCGTTTTCGTCGAATGCTTTAGCACATGCAACGTCAGTTGCTACTGGGATAGCACACTCTTTCATTAGCTTTTGAGCCGTTTCAACTAGGTCAGCTTCGTATAGAGACTTACCTACGTTGTGGCCTTCAGCAGCGATGAATGTGTTCGCGATACCACCACCAACAACAAGCTGGTCAGCAATTTTAGAAAGAGATTCTAGAACTGTTAGTTTAGTAGAAACCTTAGAACCACCAACGATAGCCACTAGTGGGCGAGCTGGGTTGTCCATTGCTTTACCAAGCGCTTCAAGCTCAGCAGCTAGAAGAGGGCCAGCACATGCTACAGGAGCGTAAGTACCAACACCGTGTGTAGAAGCTTGAGCACGGTGAGCTGTACCGAATGCATCCATTACGAAAATGTCACATAGTGCAGCGTATTGCTTAGAAAGCGCTTCTTCGTTCTTCTTTTCGCCTTTGTTAAAGCGAACGTTTTCAAGAACAACAAGTTCACCAGCGTTTAGCTCTAGGCCGTTTACGTAATCTTTAGCTAGTTTAACTTCGCAGTCTAGTGCGTCGTTTAGGTAGTTAACTACAGGAGCTAGAGAGAACTCTTCGTTGTATTCGCCTTCAGTAGGACGACCAAGGTGAGAAGTAACCATTACCTTTGCGCCAGCTTCTAGGCAAAGTTTGATAGTTGGTAGAGATGCAAGGATACGTGCATCTGAAGTTACTTTACCGTCTTTTACTGGTACGTTTAGGTCAGCACGGATAAATACGCGTTTACCTGCAAGTTCCAGGTCAGTCATCTTGATCACAGACATGATTTGTCCTCTCAAATTTAAATAAATATAAAGTTTTGGAAACTCAGCAACCCTGCTAAGCCTATAAATTATTCAACTGGTAATTCTTTCACTACCAATAATATGTGGACTCTTAGTATTTATTTCAAGCTAAAAAATAAATAATCCGCACATTTGCTTCTAGGTCTTACTTCTTGCCTTCAGAAGCTTGCATTGCAAGAACCGTATCCAGCATTCGGTTCGCAAAGCCCCATTCATTGTCACACCACACTAGCATTTTAACTAAGTGGCCGTTGCTCACTCGAGTTTGTGAACCATCAACGATTGCGCTATGGGGATCGTGATTAAAGTCGATGGAAACGAGCGGCGCTTCAGTATAGTCAACTATATTATGTAATGTACACTGGGATGCATTAACAATGGTTTGATTTACGTCATTAACTTTCACATTTGCATTAATTGTGACACTTAAATCCATCGCTGTTACGTTTACCGTCGGCACACGCACAGATATAGCTTCAAATTTGTTGGAAAATTTCGGGAAGATTCTTTCAATACCTTTATGCAACTTGGTATCGACAGGAATGATCGATTGGCTTGCCGCTCGAGTACGACGCAAATCGCTGTGGTACGCATCGATAACTTGTTGATCATTCATTGAAGAGTGAATAGTTGTAATAGTACCGGACTCAATGCCAAAGGCGTCATCAATAACCTTAATGATAGGAACAATACAGTTGGTGGTGCATGAACCATTGGAAACGATTCGGTGGCCCGCTTCAATGGTATCGTGATTCACACCATAGATAATGGTGTTATCGAGGTCATTGGCACCAGGGTGAGAAAACAGTACCTTTTTTGCCCCAGCAGCAATGTGCGCTAGGCCGTCATCTCGGCAACCATAAACACCGGTACAGTCGAGAACAATATCCACTTCTAGGTCACGCCAAGGCAACAGCTCAATATCAGCAAGATGTAAGATACGAATGGTATCGAACTCACCTTTATCTTCCGCACCAATGCCGTGATGGACATAGATGTGCTCTTGATCGTTGGAGATTTTCTTGCCGAAGCGGCCGTGACTAGTGTCGTACTGCAATAGATGAGCCATAGCGTCAGGCTGAGCAAGCTCATTAACAGCTACTACTTTGATTTGTTGGCTTTTGCCACTTTCATAGACAGCGCGTAATACATTACGCCCTATTCTTCCAAATCCGTTTATCGCGACTTTTAGCATATTTCCGTACATCTAACCAAAATTTCGTGCAACAGATGATAACTGAATCCTACCCAAAAGGCATTACTTGAATAACCCCGTTTAGTTAGGACAGGTTAATCTGTTGCTTGTAGAGATAAGCCTAGAAGAAACAAATCCCAGATACAAAAAACCGAGCTCAGCGCTCGGTTTTTCCTTCATTTAACTGTTAGCACAGGCCATAAGTCAATGATTAAGCAAGAAGCTCTTTCGCTGTGTTTACTACGTTTTCAGTAGTGAAACCGAACATCTTGAATAGCTCACCTGCTGGTGCAGATTCGCCGAACGTTGTCATACCGATGATCTTGCCACCGAAGCCAACGTATTTGTACCAGAAGTCAGCGATGCCAGCTTCTACTGCGATACGCGCTGTAACATCAGATGGAAGTACAGACTCACGGTATTCAGCGTCTTGCTTGTCGAATGCGTCAGTTGCAGGCATAGATACTACGCGTACAGCTTTACCTTCAGCGGTTAGTTGTGCAGCAGCTTCAACTGCAAGCTCAACTTCAGAACCAGTTGCAATGATGATTAGCTCTGGCTTGCCTTCACAATCTTTCAGGATGTAACCACCCTTAGCGATGTTAGCAACTTGCTCAGCATTACGATCTTGTTGTGCAAGGTTTTGACGAGAGAAGATTAGAGATGAAGGACCATCTTTACGCTCAATAGCCAGTTTCCAAGCCACTGCAGATTCAACTTGGTCACATGGACGCCATGTGCTCATGTTTGGAGTCAGACGTAGAGAAGCGATCTGCTCAACCGGTTGGTGAGTAGGGCCATCTTCGCCTAAGCCGATAGAATCGTGCGTGTAAACTTGGATGTTCTGAACTTTCATCAGAGCAGCCATACGCATTGCGTTACGCGCGTATTCCATGAACATTAGGAACGTTGCGCCGTATGGCACGAAACCACCGTGCAGAGCGATACCGTTCATGATAGCCGTCATACCGAATTCACGTACACCGTAATGGATGTAGTTACCAGAAAAGTCAGTTGCTTCAAGAGACTTAGAACCAGACCACATAGTCAGGTTAGAAGGCGCTAGGTCAGCAGAGCCGCCCATGAATTCTGGAAGCATTTGACCAAACGCTTCTAGTGCGTTTTGAGATGCTTTACGTGAAGCGATGTTTGCTGGGTTAGCTTGAAGATCAGCAATGATTGCGTTTGCTTTCTCTTCCCACTCAGCGGGTAGCTCGCCGTTAGTACGACGTTTGAATTCAGCTGCTAGCTCTGGGTAAGCCGCTGCGTATGCGTCAAACTTCGCGTTCCACGCTGCTTCTTTCGCTGCGCCTGCTTCTTTCGCATTCCACTCAGCTGCGATATCTGCTGGGATTTCGAAAGGACCGTGTTCCCAACCCAATGCTGCTTTAGTTGCTGTGATTTCATCAGCGCCTAGTGGAGCACCGTGACAGTCATGCGTACCCGCTTTGTTTGGAGAACCAAAACCGATGATAGTTTTAGTACAGATAAGCGTTGGACGAGGATCCGCTTTAGCCGCTTCAATCGCTGCGTTGATAGCATCAGAGTCGTGACCATCTACTGCTGGGATTACGTGCCAACCGTATGCTTCAAAACGCTTAGGTGTATCGTCAGAGAACCAACCTTCAACTTCACCATCGATAGAGATGCCGTTGTCATCCCAGAAAGCAACCAGCTTACCAAGACCTAGCGTACCTGCTAGAGAACATGCTTCGTGAGAAATACCTTCCATCAGACAGCCATCACCCATGAATGCATAAGTGTAGTGGTCTACGATGTCGTGGCCTTCTTTGTTGAATTGTGCTGCTAGCGCTTTCTCAGCCATAGCCATACCAACAGCGTTAGTGATGCCTTGACCTAGAGGACCAGTCGTTGTTTCGATGCCTGGTGCGTAGCCGTACTCTGGGTGACCTGGAGTCTTAGAGTGCAGTTGACGGAAGTTCTTAAGGTCTTCAATTGAAAGCTCGTAACCTGCTAGGTGAAGCAGAGAATAAATCAACATTGAACCATGGCCGTTAGACAGGATAAAACGGTCGCGGTCAGCCCATTCTGGGTTTGCTGGGTTGTGGTTCAAGTGGCCACGCCAAAGAACCTCAGCGATGTCAGCCATGCCCATAGGTGCGCCTGGGTGGCCTGAATTTGCTTGTTGAACACCGTCCATGCTAAGTGCGCGGATTGCATTGGCTAGATCTTTACGAGAAGGCATGTCTGCTCCTGGATACATAAGCGATTTAAAAAAGAGATAATTGCTAAAGTTTTCATTTTTATTAGCGCGGGTATTCTCTCAAACGACTATTGCGACTGCAAACGTTTTACTGGCATTTTAACGGTCATTTTTCGCAATTTTCGAACATTTACATCACTTGGCAGTGGCTTATCTCGATCGATACGCAAACGATTAGTTATGACATATCATAAAAAAGAGCTTGTAATTCGACCGCTGGAATTTAGAATAGCCGTCTAGATGTAGAAACACCTACAAAATATACTGTATTTAATGGCGGCGCTTCCTAGCTTGCGACGCCATAAACTATTTACACCAAAAACTAAAAGTGGAGCTCTCATGGCTAAGCACCTATTCACTTCTGAATCTGTTTCAGAAGGCCATCCAGATAAAATTGCAGACCAAATCTCTGATGCTGTTCTTGATGCCATCTTGGAACAAGATCCAAAAGCACGTGTTGCTTGTGAGACTTACGTTAAAACCGGCATGGTTATGGTTGGCGGTGAAGTAACAACGTCTGCATGGGTTGATATCGAAGAAATCACTCGTGAAACAGTACGTGAAATTGGTTACGTTCATTCTGATATGGGCTTTGACGCTGACTCTTGTGCTGTTCTAAACACAATTGGTAAGCAGTCTCCAGACATCAACCAAGGTGTTGATAAAGAAGACCCTAAAGAGCAAGGCGCAGGCGACCAAGGCATCATGTTTGGTTACGCGACTAACGAAACACCAATCCTAATGCCGGCTCCAATTACTTACTCTCACCTTCTTGTTAAGAAGCAAGCTGAAGTACGTAAGAGCGGTAAACTTGACTTCCTTCGCCCTGATGCGAAATCTCAAGTTACGTTCCAATACGACCAAGGTAAAATCGTTGGTATCGACGCTGTTGTTCTTTCGACTCAACACTGCGATTCAGTAACAACACCGGATCTACGTGAAGCAGTAATGGAAGAGATCATCAAACCAGTACTTCCTGCTGAGTGGATCAACAAAGACACTAACTTCTTCATCAACCCAACAGGCCGTTTCGTAATCGGTGGCCCAATGGGTGACTGTGGTCTAACAGGTCGTAAGATCATCGTTGATACCTACGGCGGCGCAGCTCGTCACGGTGGCGGTGCATTCTCTGGTAAAGATCCATCAAAAGTTGACCGTTCTGCAGCTTACGCGGCTCGTTACGTTGCGAAAAACATCGTTGCTGCTGGTATGGCTGACCGTTGTGAGATTCAACTGTCTTACGCTATCGGTGTTGCTGATCCAACATCTATCATGGTTGAAACGTTCGGTACTGAGAAAGTAGCACACGAAATCATCATTGAAGCTGTTCGTCAAAACTTCGACCTACGTCCATACGGCCTTCAAGAGATGCTGAACCTTCTTCAGCCTATCTACAAGCAAACTGCTGCATACGGTCACTTCGGTCGTGAAGAGTTCCCTTGGGAAGCGACTGACAAAGCAGCAATCCTTGCGGACTTCGCTGGCCTAAAATAATTTAGCCACTGCGATGTGTTCCTTTAAAGCCCTTACTGCTTAGTAAGGGCTTTATTTTTATGTACTTACCGAACTTTCACTCACAATACCCTTCCCTAACGCCCTTCTTTACCGTTAACCACTTAGTATAAAAAACCGGCGATAATTTGTGTTTTCTAGCACTACTGACAATAGTTAAGGTAACTCCTAGGCGATCAAGCTCACATTTAACTTAAATTAATTCAGTCTGATAACGCTCGTTAAATGCACGCTAGAACAATAACTGGGATGACAAAGAGCAATTTAGCTCAACACCATAACTCTCACACAAGCCACATCGATGAGCCTTATGGAATTATAACTAGGACGTTATTTAACTAGGGGGATCTATGCCTCGTACCGCGCACCCATCCGAACTGAACGATAAAAAACACAAGGTCAGCGATAAGGATTACGCTCGCACCATTCCTTGTAACCAAATCAGTATTTCCGCACCCTTTCATTGGTTGTCGCTTGCTCTGCATGACTTAGTAAGAATGCCATTAATCAGCGCATTCTACGGTTTGTGCTTTATGGGAGCGGCAATCGCCATTGTTCAGCTTGTCCAATGGCAAGGAACACACTTGGTCGTAATGCCAAGCCTGATCGTGTACATGCTAATAGGGCCGTTTCTTGCTCTGGGCTTGTATGACGCAGCTTGGGAAAGAGAAAAAGGCCACAACGCAAGCCTACTGCACTCGATGAAAGCCATCACTCGCAACTCCACCCACCAATGGGCCTTTGCGATCGTATTGATGGTTGCGATGATATTCTGGATGCGTATCGCTGCGTTATTGCACGCGCTCTACCCTTCAGTGCAAGGCGCACCACTGGCTGAGTTCGCTCCCTTCTTAATTACGGGTTCTGTGATTGGTTTTGTTATCGCAAGCCTCATATTTAGCATCTCAGCATTTTCAATTCCGTTAATGATGGAGAGACGCGTTGATGTGATGAGTGCGATTTTCACTAGCTTTAATGCCGTGAAATCGAACATCCCTGCAATGGTGGTTTGGGCGAGTATTATTTGTGCCGGTATTTTGGTGGGTTTTGCCACCTACGGCATCGGAATGATCGTCACCATGCCGCTACTTGGCTATGCTACATGGCACGCTTATCACGAGATCATTAAGAAAAAACATCACGTGTAAAGCATCGCTAGATCAACAAGCAATGTTATGATTAGGCCTTGGTTTAAACGCTGAGGCCTTTTATTTGGAGTTAACAACGTTTGTCTTACACCCCGCAACAACACCGAGCAAATAAGAAATTGGCCGAATGCCTAGCTATCGCAAATCAACATTTCTCTCGTGAATTTCCACACCCAACTATCACCTTCAAGTTAAGAGGCAAAGCGGCGGGAAAGGCCTACCTTCAGCTCAACGAAATTAAGCTCAACCACGTACTATTTTCTGAAAATGAAGATGCCTTCATCAACGAGGTTGTGCCACATGAACTCGCACACCTGATCACGCATCAGGTTTTCGGACGTGTTAGGCCTCACGGAAACGAGTGGAAATACGTGATGGAAAAAGTATTCAACGTGCCAGCCAGAACAACTCACAGCTTTGAAATCGCGTCAGTTCAAGGGAAAACCTTTGAATATCGATGTGAGTGCACCACTTACCCATTATCAATCAGACGACACAACAAAGTACTTCGGAATCAATCGACCTACCGCTGCCAATTGTGCCAGCAAACCTTAGCTTTCACGGGAACTCAACTAAGCTAGTGACAGGTTGATTTACTCGGTAGAACAAATCTAATAGAGAGATCTAACATTTGAGTGCTAGACTGATGTTTATCATACTTTTATCAGTCTTTTTCTATGCAAAAACTCACCTTCAAAGCATTTGGCCTACCTGTATCTTTTTACTTAACAATAGTATTTGGCCTACTGGTAACCCAAAGCGTTCTCGCCGCACCACCGAGCTCATTTTCCAAAGCAAAAAGAGAAGCGGTGAAGATTTACCTCGACCATCCGACTTCATTTTATTGCGGCTGTGACATTACATGGAAGGACAAAAAGAAAGGCATTCCCGACCTTGATGGCTGTGGCTATCAAGTCCGAAAACAACAAAAGCGGGCGAGTCGAATTGAGTGGGAACACGTGGTTCCAGCTTGGCAATTTGGCCACCAGCGTCAGTGTTGGCAAGATGGTGGGCGCAAGAACTGCACTCGCAATGACAAAATATTCAAATCCATGGAAGCCGACCTTCACAACCTAACTCCGGCCATTGGCGAGGTTAACGGTGATCGCTCCAACTACAACTTCAGTCAGTGGAATGGCATGGATGGTGTGAGCTATGGTCAGTGTGAAATGCAGGTCAACTTCAAGCAGCGTAAAGTTATGCCGCCAGACAGAGCAAAAGGCTCTATCGCGCGTACTTACCTTTACATGAGCCAAGAGTATGGTTTCAAACTATCTAAGCAACAAACCAACCTAATGATGGCGTGGAACAAGCAATTTCCTGTCGACAAGTGGGAATGTACTCGTGATGAGCGAATCTATGCCATCCAAGGTAATCACAACCCATTTGTTTACCCTGCTTGTAAATAACGTCGCTCGTACAATCAACATTCCTAACTATCTCAAACAAGAGTTTCAGAATTGCCCCTGAAACTCTTGCTCTACCCTTGTTTTTTCAACTAAAAGCATCCATGTTAGGCAGAGACAAAATACCCAAATGAACATATTTATAGGTTTACCAGCATGAGAATCCCTCGTATTCATCACCCAGAACGCATTCATCAGTTAGGTTCACTCGCTTTAGGCGAAGATGCCGCGGGTCATGTTGGTCGTGTCCTTCGCATGAAAGAAGGCCAAGAAGTCCTTCTATTTGATGGCAGTGGCGCTGAATTCCCTGCGACGATAGCCGAAGTATCAAAGAAAAATGTCACCGTTAATGTTTCTGAACGCATCGAACGCAGCAGCGAATCTCCGTTAGACTTACATTTAGGCCAAGTGATTTCACGTGGCGACAAAATGGAGTTCACGATTCAGAAATCGGTTGAGCTTGGTGTGAACACCATTACCCCTTTAATTTCAGAGCGCTGTGGCGTTAAGCTTGATACAAAACGCTTCGAGAAAAAACTCGCACAGTGGCAAAAGATTGCTATTGCGGCGTGTGAACAGTGTGGCCGCAATACGGTTCCAGTCATTCGCCCTATCATGCAACTTGAAGAGTGGTGTAGCGAACCGAGTGAAGCATTAAAGCTGAACTTACATCCTCGTGCAAAATACTCAATTAATACCCTTCCAGAACCTATCAGTAAGGTACGCCTATTGATCGGCCCTGAAGGTGGCTTGTCGGCTGAAGAAATCGGCATGACAGAACAATACAAATTTGAAGAGACGCTACTCGGCCCACGTGTACTTCGTACCGAAACAGCAGCTCTAACCGCAATTACTGCCTTACAAGTCCGTTTTGGCGATCTAGGCTAGGAGAAAAAAATGATCAAACTTGGCATCGTAATGGATCCAATTTCATCCATTAACATCAAAAAAGACTCTAGCTTTGCCATGATGCTTGAAGCTCAGCGTCGTGGTTACGAAATCCATTACATGGAAATGAATGATCTACACTTAGATCAAGGCGTAGCGATTGCAGACACTAAGGTCGTTGAGCTCAAAGAAGATCCAAATGGTTGGTATGAATTCAAGTCAGAACAGACTATCGCGCTATCTGATTTAGATGCTGTACTGATGCGTAAAGATCCTCCGTTTGATACTGAGTACATCTACGCAACTTACATTCTTGAGCGTGCTGAAGAGAACGGCGCACTGATCGTCAACAAACCACAAAGCCTACGTGACTGTAACGAGAAGTTGTTCACGGCATGGTTCCCTGAACTGACACCGACCACCATCGTGACTCGTAAAGCTGAAAAAATTAAAGCGTTCCGAGAAGAACACGGCGACGTGATTCTAAAACCACTTGATGGCATGGGCGGCGCATCGATCTTCCGTGTGAAAGAAGGCGATCCAAACGTATCAGTGATCATAGAAACACTGACTAACCACGGTCAAAACTACGCGATGGCACAGACTTTCGTTCCTGACATCAGCAACGGTGATAAGCGTATTCTTGTAGTTGACGGTGAGCCAATGCCTTACTGCCTAGCTCGAATCCCTGCTAAAGGCGAAACTCGAGGTAACCTTGCAGCTGGCGGTACTGGTGAAGCACGTCCTCTAAGTGACACAGATTGGGCGATCGCAAGAGCGGTTGCTCCTGCACTAAAAGAAAAAGGTCTAATCTTCGTTGGCCTAGACGTCATCGGTGATAAGCTAACTGAAATCAACGTAACGAGCCCTACATGTATCCGCGAAATCGAAGCCGCTTTCGATATCTCGGTAACGGGCAAATTAATGGATGCAATTGAGCGTCGCGTTAACGCAAAATAACCTAAGCTAAAAGAAAGCCCTAGCGCTTCACACATACGTCTTAGGGATAGAATGAGCGGCTTTACGCCGCTCTTTTCCTTTATTGGGAACACACTGGCAGGAGGCTCTATGAACCTAACGAACCACTTTTTGGTCGCTATGCCCGGGATGAAAGATCCGTATTTTCAAAACTCGGTAATCTACCTCTGTGAACACAACGAGGAAGGTGCGATGGGGTTAATGATTAACGCTCCCATCGATGTCACTGTCGGTAGTATGCTCAAACAAGTTGAGGTTGAGTCTGAACAACCAAAAGCGAATCAAGCCAGCCTTGATAAGCCGGTATTAAATGGTGGACCTGTAGCAGAAGACCGCGGGTTTATTTTGCACAAACCTAAAGGCAGCTATCAATCCAGCATCAACATGACTGACCAAATCTCAGTAACAACCTCAAAAGATATCTTGATGGTGTTGGGCACAGAAGATGAGCCGATGAATTATTTAGTCGCACTTGGGTATGCAGGATGGGAACCGGGACAACTGGAAACCGAACTGACCGAGAACTCATGGTTAACCGTTGAGGCCGACCCTAAAGTCATCTTCGATACGCCAATTTCAGATCGCTGGAAAGTTGCGGTACAAATGTTAGGTATTAATGCCGCTCAGCTTTCAGCAGACGCTGGTCACGCCTAGCTCAAATCAGCTAAATAAAATAAACAGACACTCTCAAACACAGATAAATTTGGAAACCCCATGTCACGAACAATTATGGCATTTGATTACGGTACAAAAAGTATCGGCAGCGCGATTGGACAAGAAATCACTGGCACAGCGAGCCCTTTAAAAGCGTTTAAAGCTAAAGACGGTATCCCGAACTGGGACGATATCGAAAAACAGATTAAAGAGTGGCAACCAAATCTTATCGTCGTCGGGCTACCTACCGATCTTCACGGTCGTGATCTAGAGACCATCACACCAAGAGCAAAGAAATTTGCTAACCGCTTAAAAGGTCGTTTTGGTGTTGATGTTGAGCTGCATGACGAAAGATTATCGACCGCAGAAGCAAGAGCCGACCTCTTTGACATGGGTGGCTACAAAGCATTAAGTAAAGGAAATGTTGATAACCAGTCCGCAGTTGTCATTCTCGAAAGCTGGTTTGAAGCACAATATTCTTAACGAAAATTAAGAGCTCAAAGATTAAACTCCTTTGTGATCCTATAATGATATTATGGCGTAATGTCGAAGCAATTCATTATTAGGTAAGTGGGAGTTCACATGAAAATTTTTCTAGCAATCTTCGTAGCTCTAGCAATATCAGCATGCAGTTCGACAAGCTCCAATAATGCAGGTTATATGAATCATACTTCGACTGACGCAGACGTAATCAGCGAGCCTAAGAACAAGAAGCGTTGATAATACAGACGCAGTCGAACGATGAATATGATGAACGCCTGATTTTAACCTAGAATCAAATCAGGCGTTTTTTATCACCCCATATCTATCTTCACACCAGCCAACGCCCCAGTTCCGTAGTCGTCATCACCACGTCTAGTTTTGAGCATTAAGCGCAAGTCATTAGCAGAATCGGCACTGTGGAACGCATCCTCTTCGCTGATCTTGCCTGCTATCACTAAATCATACAAAGCTTGGTCAAAGGTCTGCATACCTATCTCTTTCGATTTAGCCATGGTTGCTTTCAGTTCGTGTAGTTCACCACGACGAATCAAGTCAGAAACACGAGGGCTATTCAGCAGAATCTCGAATACACCATGACGCCCGCTGCCATTCTTGTCGCGAATGAGTTGCTGAGCGACGACACCACGCAGGTTCATCGATAGGTCAAACAAGAACTGTTCTTTCTGCTCTTTCGGCACCAAATGAAGAATACGCTCTAGCGCTTGGTTAGCGTTATTGGCGTGCAAGGTTGCCATACACAAGTGACCCGTTTCAGCAAAGGTCATCGCGTATTCCATGGTCTCACGGCTACGGATTTCGCCAATCAAGATCATGTCTGGTGCTTGGCGTAGCGAGTTCTTAAGCGCGACTTCGTAACTCTCGGTGTCGAGCCCGACCTCACGCTGCGTCACGATGCACTTTTTATGTTCGTGCACAAATTCAATAGGGTCTTCAACCGTCAAGATATGTCCCGAGCGATTGGTGTTGCGATAGCCTGTCATTGCAGCCATTGAGGTCGATTTACCAGAGCCTGTCGCACCAACCACCAGCACAAGTCCGCGCTTAGCTATTGATAGGTCCTGTAGTACATCAGGAAGCTTTAATTGCTCAAAGGTTGGGATGTTCGTCTCGATACGTCGAATTACTGCTCCAGGTAGCTCTCGCTGAAAAAACGCACTAACACGAAAGCGACCAAAATCACGCACAATCGCAAAGTTAGCCTCACGCGTTTGCTGATATTCATCACGTCGGTCTTGTTCCATCATCGCATCAAGTAATTGAGCAACTTGAGCCGCATTCAGCTTCTCTCCTTGGGGGCGTAATTCACCATCCACACGAAAAAGGATTGGCGCATCAACCGTGATATAAAGATCCGATGCCTTTTGAGAAAGCATTCCCTCAAGGATTTGATTCAATTCCATTGTGTCCACCTTGATTAAAACATTGAGGTTTCAATTTCGATCTTTTTCTCGACCTCTTCCGAATCAACCAAGCCCTGCGCCATCAGCTGCTTCGCATTTTGTTCCATGGTCTGCATGCCGTGCGCTGCGCCCGTTTGAATGATCGAGTACATCTGCGCAACCTTATCTTCACGAATCAAGTTTCTGATCGCAGGTGTTGCCATCATGATTTCATGACACGCCACACGACCACCACCAACACGCTTTAGCAGCTTCTGGGCTATCACCGAGCGCAGTGATTCAGACAACATCGAACGAACCATATCTTTATCGCTACCTGGGAACACATCGATAATACGGTCGATCGTTTTAGCCGCAGAACTGGTGTGCAGAGTACCAAAGACCAAGTGACCCGTTTCTGCTGCGGTTAACGCTAAGCTAATCGTCTCTTGGTCACGAAGTTCACCAACCAGAATCACGTCTGGGTCTTCACGTAAGGCACTGCGCAGTGCCGCTTTAAAACTGTGGGTATCACGGTGAACTTCACGCTGGTTGACTAGGCATTTATTATTGGTGTGAACGAATTCAATCGGGTCTTCAATCGTCAGAATATGCTTATTGTGGTTGCGATTTACGTAATCAACCATCGCCGCAAGAGTCGTTGATTTACCAGAGCCAGTTGGACCAGTGACGAGCACTAACCCTTTTTCGTAGTTAGCAATCCTTTCGAAGATCTCAGGTGCACCTAACTGATCTAAAGTCGGGATTTCGACAGGGATAGTTCGAAAGACAGCTGAGCAGCCACGGGCTTGGTTAAACGCATTAACACGAAAGCGACCAACATTGGGTAATTCAAAAGAGAAGTCGACTTCCAGTTTTTCTTCAAACTCGCCGCGTTGTAAATCGCTCATGATCTCAAAAACCAAACGATGCACATCAGCATGACTCAAAGCTGGGATTCCAAGCTTCCTTACTTCACCATCTATACGTACCATTGGAGATACACCCGCAGAAAGATGTAGATCTGACGCGTTATGCTTTACACTAAAATCTAGTAACTCAGTGATATCCATTTATTTTCCCTTAAGTAAAGTCAGCTATGAGTAGTATTCAACAAAATATCGAACAAATCACCTCACAGATTCGTAGTGCTGAGCAAAAGTGCGGACGAGCTCCAGAGTCCGTGCAACTTTTAGCCGTCAGCAAAACTAAACCTATTGATGCGATTCTAGAAGCCGCACTCGGAGGCCAAGTTGCCTTTGGTGAAAACTATGTTCAAGAAGGTGTAGATAAAGTAAAACACTTTTCAGAACAACATTCTAACCTAAATTTAGAGTGGCATTTTATTGGTCCAATTCAATCCAATAAAACCCGCCCAATCGCGGAAAGCTTTCAATGGGTGCATTCCGTCGATCGCGATAAGATCGCACAAAGGCTTAATGATCAACGACCAAGCGAACTTCCACCTTTGCAAGTGTTGATTCAGGTAAACACCAGTGGTGAAGAGTCCAAATCTGGAACCTCAGAAGAGACAGTTTTTGCACTCGCGGAGTTGATTTCATCGCTCCCCAACCTCACCTTAAGAGGATTGATGTCGATTCCTGCAAACGTATCTGACTATCAATCTCAGCTTAATGCATTTTCTCAACTGGCAGAGCTTAAAGACAAGCTAGCCGCGAAGTATTCAGACATTGATACCCTTTCGATGGGGATGAGTGGTGATATGGATGCAGCAGTTGAGGCTGGCAGCACAATGGTTCGTATTGGAACAGCTATTTTCGGCGCTCGTGATTACGCGAAATAGCCGTAGTAAGTAACGACAAGTACAAGTATTGATACCGCTTCGCCTTATCCGCGCAGCGACACGCTCAGGATTTTATATATGGTACATAAGAACATCGCCTTTATTGGGGCGGGAAACATGGTTCGCTCAATTGTAGCTGGCTTAGTTGCTAGTGGTTACCCAGCGCAAAAGATTACTGCGACAGCACCTTCAGAAACCAGAAGGCTGCCGTTAGAACAAGAATACGGCATCAATACCACCAGCGATAATATTGCAGCAGCTGAAAAAGCAGACGTTGTTGTGTTATCCGTGAAGCCACAAATGATGGCTGATGTATGTAAACCCTTACAAGATATCGACTTCAGCAACAAACTGGTTATCTCAATTGCCGCGGGTATTAATGCGAATCGACTTAATGAGATGTTAAACTGCCAACTGAACCTTGTTCGTGTGATGCCAAACACGCCATCACTGCTTGGTAAAGGGATGAGTGGTCTTTATGCCGATGCAACTGTCAGCCAAGATGATAAAGAATTTGCTTCTCAGCTGATGCAAGCTGTTGGTGAAGTAAGTTGGGTTGAACAAGAGTCTGGAATCAACAACATCATTGCGGCGGCGGGTAGCGCTCCGGCTTACTTCTTCCTGTTTATGGAAGCGATGCAAGCTGAAGCAATCAAGCAAGGTTTTGACCAAGAAACCGCTCGTAAGCTAGTGCAGCAGTCTGCATTAGGCGCGGCAGAGATGGTGGTAGCAAACCAAGATACTGAATTATCAACACTGCGTGAACAAGTGACATCCAAAGGCGGCACGACCGCAGAAGCACTACGCACGTTTAACGAACATCAACTATCAGACATCGTAGCAAAAGCCATGCAAGCGGCGGTTGCTCGAGCTGAAGAGATGGAAAAACTGTTTTAGTACCAATCAAGGTAAACAAGCATTTTGCCGCTCTGGTTATATCTAAGCGACAAGTAAATCCGAAAAAGGAAACAATATGAACTCGATGAGCTTTCTGATCTCGACCGTTTTTGATCTTTACATCATGGTTGTGATCTTGCGTATCTGGCTACAAGCATCACGTGCAGATTTCTACAACCCATTCTCACAATTCATCGTAAAAGCGACACAACCGGTTGTTGCCCCACTACGCCGAGTTATTCCATCAATCGGCAGCCTTGATCTAGCGACCGTTGTTTTCGCTTATGTGCTGTGTGTACTTAAGTTCGTTGCTCTAAACCTGATTATCTCTGGCGGCGCTGCCGTTTTCGATATTAGCTTCCTTATCTTTGGTGCACTGTCTCTGCTCAAAGCGGCTGGTGGTTTGATCTTCTGGGTTCTACTTATCCGTGCAATCCTAAGCTGGGTAAGCCAAGGTCGTAGTCCAATCGAGTACGTATTCCATCAACTGACTGAACCAATGCTAGTGCCTATCCGCCGTATCCTTCCGGACATGGGTGGTTTCGACCTAAGCGTACTGGTTCTGTTCATTGTTCTGCAATTTGCGAACTTCCTAATGGGCGACATGATTGGCCCTATTTGGTATCAGCTATAATTCAAGTACAAACATCAGGTACTTTGACGATGCCAAAAGCGGTTTGGGCCGAGGAAGACGATATTCTTCTTAGGCTCTATATCCAACCCAAAGCAAGCCGAGACAAAATTGTCGGCTTGCACGGTCAGGAACTGAAAATTGCCATTACTGCACCACCGGTTGATGGCAAAGCCAATGCCCATTTAGCGAAATACCTTGCGAAACAGTTTAAGGTCGCAAAAGGGCAAATTAAGATAGAAAAGGGAGATCTCGGTAGGCACAAGCAAGTTCGAATATGCTCGCCAAGCCAAATCCCAACTGAAGTCAAAGCCATCCTATGATGGCTTTTTGCTATTTATTGGAGTCATTATGCGTTTATGGATAACAGCACTACTCACCGCTCTTGTTGCCTTACCAAGCTCAGCAGGGCAATTTAAGAACATTAAGGATGTCGAGGTTCATTACTCGGCTTTTAATTCCACGTTCTTAACTTCGCAAGTCGCTAAGCAATACAAACTTAAGCGAAATGGATACTCAGCAATCCTCAACATCAGCGTGTTAGACAAGGCTTCTCTAGGCAAGCCTGCGACAACGGCTAAAATTACGGGAACAGCGAAGAACCTCGTTGGAAACACCCGTACTTTGAAGTTTCGAGAAATCAAAGAAGGCGATGCGATTTATTACCTTGCTGAGTTCCCCGTAACTCACGAAGAAAACATCACCTTCGACATCGATGTGAACGCAGGCCTAAAAGGCACTGGTCCACTGCGTTTCACACAGAAATTCTATATAGAAGAGTAAGCTCAAACCTTACTTTTCATTTATTAACTTATTTAGAGCTACATTCCCATGAGTAAGATTGTTTTAGCAACAGGCAACCAAGGTAAAGTTCGCGAGATGGCAGATATTCTGTCTGAGTTTGGTTTTGACGTTGTCGCGCAAAGTGAATTTAACGTTTCAGAAGTCGCTGAAACAGGAACGACTTTCATTGAAAATGCCATCATCAAAGCTCGCCACGCAGCGAAAGAAACAGGGCTGCCAGCCATTGCTGACGACTCAGGTTTAGAGGTTGATTACTTAAATGGTGCACCAGGTATCTATTCAGCGCGTTACTCAGGTGAAGGGGCAACCGATAAGCAGAACATCAAAAAACTATTAGATGCGATGCAAGGTGTCGAAACTGAAAAGCGTACTGCGCGTTTCCACTGTGTGTTGGTGCTAATGCGTCACGAGAATGATCCAACACCTCTAGTGTGTCACGGTAAATGGGAAGGTCGTATTCTTACTGAAGAACACGGTGAGAATGGCTTTGGCTACGATCCTGTGTTCTTTGTACCAGAAGATAACTGCGCCTCAGCAGAGCTTGAATCTTCGCGTAAGAAGCAACTATCACACCGTGGTAAAGCGCTTGCGTCACTATTCAAGACTCTCAAGGAGCAAGCTCTGTAATGCACAATGCAGCACTAATACCACCCGCACTTAGCCTCTATGTACACATCCCATGGTGTGTACAAAAGTGTCCGTATTGTGATTTTAACTCTCACGCTCTGAAAGCCGAGATCCCTGAAAAAGAGTACATCGATGCACTGCTTGAAGATCTTGATACTGATATCGAAAAATATCAGCTCAATGGTATGCCTCGCCCACTGCATTCGATCTTTATTGGTGGCGGTACCCCAAGCCTGTTTTCTCCTGAAGGAATTGGCCGATTGTTACAAGGCATTGAACAGCGCATCCCGTTCAAACCTGAAATAGAAATCACCATGGAAGCCAACCCGGGAACTATCGAAGCTGAGCGTTTTGCAGGTTACCAAAAGGCAGGCATTACTCGAATCTCGGTGGGTGTGCAAAGTTTTGAGCAAGAGAAACTGGAAAGACTTGGGCGTATTCATGGTCAAGATGAAGCGGTAAATGCTGCTCATTTAGCGCATAAGATTGGATTGAATAGTTTCAATTTAGACTTAATGCACGGCTTACCCGAACAGAGTATTGAACAAGCGTTGGCTGATTTGGATAAAGCGATAGAACTCGACCCTCCGCACTTATCTTGGTATCAGCTAACAATAGAACCTAACACCATGTTCTATTACAAAACACCAACGCTGCCTGATGATGATGACCTTTGGGATATCTTCGACCTAGGCCATAAGAAGCTCGCAGACGCAGGGTATGTGCAGTACGAAATTTCAGGCTACAGCAAGCCGGGATATCAGTGCCAACATAACCTCAACTACTGGCGCTTTGGTGACTATCTAGGTATTGGCTGTGGCTCTCATGGCAAGCTGAGCTTTACAGATGGACGCATTGTTCGTACCACTAAGGTTAAGCACCCTAGAGGCTATCTAGCTGCGTACCAAAACATGGTAAAACCTTATCTATCAGATGAATTTGAAGTGCCGAATGAAGACCGCCCTTTTGAATTTTTCATGAACCGCTTTAGGTTAATGGAAGCATGTCCAAAGCAGGATTTCATTGATACGACAGGGCTTGGTTTTGACTCGATTCAAAAAACGATTGAATGGGCAAAAGAGCTAGGCTACTTGAAGGAAACCGACACTCACTGGCAGATCACTGAAAAAGGAAAGCTGTTTCTCAATGATCTGTTAGAAGCCTTTATGGCAGAAGAAGACGAGTAGTTCGAGATTCGAGAAGCATTGCGTAAGGGTTGGCTTTAGGGTCAACCCTTTTTGTTTTATAGCCCTCTCTCGGAGCGAAGCGTTCTATAGGACAACGTCCGTGCTCGAATCTTTCTCTTAGAAAATAGAACGACCAATTCGCTCTGAAAGCAACTCTAGAGCCTTAGTACCTGCGAGCGAGTTGCCAGAAGGATCAAGCTCTGGAGACCACACCGCAATCGTCATTTCGCCAGGAACGATAGCAATAATACCGCCACCAACGCCCGATTTTCCTGGCATACCAACACGGTAGGCAAACTCACCAGCCCCATCGTACAAGCCACACGTCGCAAGCAAAGCATTCAACTGCTTGGTTTGAACTGGCGTGATGATCTCTTTCTTGGTTTGAACCGACACGCCTTTGTTTGCTAAATAGCTAAAGGTTTTTGCCAAATCCACACACGTCATTTTAAGCGCACAAGCGTGGAAGTAGTTATTCAGAACTGGGATAACATCATTCTCAAAATTACCAAATGAACGCATCAAATAAGCAATGGCAGCATTACGATCGCTGTGCATCATTTCTGAAGCCGCTACCACCTTGTCATACACAATATGAGTATCACCCGATAACTGACGCACAAACTCTAACAAGCGGTGCCTAGGCGCAGACAAGCGGCTTTGTAGTAGGTCTGCAACGACAATTGCCCCCGCATTGATGAACGGGTTGCGGGGAATACCATACTCCATCTCAAGCTGAATCATCGAGTTAAAGGCTTGACCAGAAGGCTCTTTGCCTACTCTTTGCCAAATCTCTTCAGGCTTATATAGCACCATAGCTAGCGTCAGGCTCAAGGCTTTAGAAATAGATTGCACAGAAAATGCTTCTTCAGCATCGCCTGCTTTAATCACCTCACCTTCATTGGTGTATACCGCGATCGCCAGTTTCTGGTTCGATACGCGAGCCAGTGCAGGGATATAATCAGCGACCTTTCCCTGTCCAATTAAAGGACGAACTTCGTCTAAGATCTCGGCCAAAATAGCTTGAGTTGGTTTCATGTGCGCTTACTTCTATATTGTTATTTTTGTAGGGGTGTAACATATACCAATCGTAGTAAATAACTGCTAACTCTAGCTTGTTAAAATGCTCGATAACTGCGTTAGAATTTTTGATTGTAGAGTAACTACTTATCGAAAAATGCTGCCTTGTTCTCAAGCCTTTTTCCTACGCTATTTCTGATCACTTACTTACTGTGATTGGTATTACTTTCTGTCGTTAAGCCTTTACTGAAATAAAAGCCTAAGGACAAAAAAGCCAACATTACAATAATGTTGGCTTTAATCAATCCCATAAAGTGTAGGGGTTAAACCCTAAGTCGGATTACCCTTCACTTAATTTGATTCGAAGTTACTTAGTACGCTTGAACTTAATGTCCCAAACACCATGACCTAAACGGTGGCCACGAGCTTCAAACTTAGTTAGCGGGCGCTCATCCGGACGAGGGATGTAATCACCATCTTCAGCGATGTTTTCGAAGCCTGGAGCTACGTTCATCACTTCAATCATATGTTCTGCGTAGTTTTCCCAGTCTGTTGCCATGTGGAAAACACCAGTATCAAGTTGAAGCTTGCCGCGAACCATCTCTGCAAACTCAGCCTTAACGATACGACGTTTATGGTGACGAGCTTTGTGCCATGGATCAGGGAAGAACAGTTGCAGTGTATGCAGGCTGCTATCTGGAATCATGTGTTCAAATACTTCTACAGCATCGTGACACATTACACGCAGGTTAGTTACGCCAGCATCGCGAGCTGTACCTAAACACGCACCAACGCCCGGGCTATGAACTTCAATACCTAAGAAATTTTTCTCAGGTGCGTTCTTTGCCATTTCAACCAGTGATGCACCCATACCGAAGCCAATCTCTAGTACAACCGGGTTATCGTTGCCAAATACTTCTTTCCAGTTAAGAAGCTCTGGGTTGTAGTCGATACCCATTGTTGGCCAACATTCATTCATCGCGTTCTCTTGGCCTTTTGTTAAGCGGCCTTCGCGGCGAACAAAACTACGGATCTTACGAACCAGTTTGCCGTCTTCAGTATATTCGTTAGTGGTCACTTCACTCATTGATTTTTGCCTGCACATTGATTAATCAAAGCGGGGATTATCCAAAGAATTGCCTCCGGTGCAAGTCTTTCCGTGGATAAATTCCCACACAATTTGTCTGTTTTACATCCAACGTTAAGTGTGGTGCAATTTCGCTTCTAATAATAGCAAAGCATAGAGCATGTCGTGACTCCTTTCGCAACCGCCATATTAAAGTGGTATGACGCCTACGGGCGTAAAGAATTGCCTTGGCAACAAAACAAAACCGCCTACACCGTTTGGCTATCTGAAATCATGCTTCAGCAGACTCAGGTTGCTACGGTGATTCCATACTACCAACGCTTCTTAGAACGCTTTCCAACGGTTATCGACCTAGCGAACGCCGAACAAGATGAGGTACTCCACTTATGGACAGGGCTTGGTTATTACGCACGAGCTCGCAATCTACATAAAGCAGCCAAGATCGTTGCTGAGCAATATGGTGGTGAATTTCCGCTGTCTATCGAAGAGATGAACGCGCTACCGGGCATCGGTCGCTCGACCGCTGCGGCTGTGCTGTCTTCGGTTCATAAGCTTCCTCATGCGATTCTTGATGGCAATGTAAAACGAACGCTTGCGAGAAGCTTTGCCGTTGAAGGTTGGCCTGGGCAAAAGAAAGTCGAGAACCAGCTCTGGGAGCATGCCGAAGCACATACTCCGAAGAAGGATGTCGATAAATACAACCAAGCAATGATGGACATGGGTGCGATGGTTTGTACCCGTAGCAAGCCTAAATGTACCTTGTGCCCGATTGAAAACATGTGTGAAGCCAAGAAGCTCGATAGACAGCTCGACTTCCCTGGCAAAAAAACTAAGAAAGAAAAACCAGTAAAAGAAACATGGTTTGTGATTCTGTACCACGACAACCAAGTGTGGCTCGAACAGCGCCCTCAGTCAGGTATCTGGGGCGGATTGTTTTGTTTCCCTCAAAATGAAAACGCAGAGATCGAACATCAACTAGATCTTCGTTCGATCAAAGACACTGAAACCGATTCGATAAAGACCATGATTGCGTTTAGGCACACTTTCAGCCACTACCACTTAGATATCACGCCAGTATTAGTGAAATTAGATAAACAACCAGATTTGATAATGGAAGGGACTAAAGGTCTCTGGTATAACTTATCAAAACCGGAAGAAATTGGCCTAGCAGCTCCAGTAAAGCAGCTTATTGAGAGCCTACCCTTTGAACTGAACGACGACGTTTGAATCAACGAACGCGATAAGAGGAACCACTATGAGCCGCACTGTATTTTGTGCTCGCCTTCAAAAAGATGCTGAAGGCCTAGATTTTCAACTTTACCCAGGTGACTTAGGTAAGCGTATCTTTGACAACGTGTCTAAAGAAGCTTGGGGACAATGGCAAAGCAAGCAAACGATGCTAATCAATGAAAAGAAGCTAAACATGATGGATCCTGAGCATCGTAAACTTCTTGAAACTGAGATGGTTAACTTCCTTTTCGAAGGTAAAGATGTCGTAATTGATGGCTATACTCCACCAAGCGAATAAGACATTTATTTAAGCAATTTTTAATGACATCATGGTTAACGCTGCGATGTCATTTTTGTATGAGGAACTATGAAAAAGCTAAGTTACTTCCTAACAGCCATGTTATTAACTGGCTGCAGCCGTGAATTTGTCGAAAGCATTTATGATGTGAATTACGAGCCGACCAACAGATTTGTAAGTAATTTGGCGGAGCTGCCCGGTCAATTTGAAAAAGACACGGGTGCCTTAGATTCCTTGATTAATAGCTTTTCTGGTAACATCCAAAAGCGTTGGGGCAGCAGTGAAGTAAAGATGGCTGGTAAAAGTAACTATGTGAAATACATAGATAATTACCTAAGCCGTTCCGAAGTTAACTTTAGCAAAGGCCTCATAACGGTAGAAACCGTCTCCTCTACTGAGCCTAAAAAACACCTCAAAAACGCGATCATGACAACGCTTTTGACGCCAGATGATCCGGCGCATGTTGACCTATTCTCTTCTAAAAGCATCAAGCTAGAAGGCAAACCTTTCCTCTATAATCAGGTCGTAGACCAAGAAAAAAAGCCCATTCAATGGACTTGGCGAGCGAACCAGTTTGCGGATTACCTGATCGCGAATAACCTAAAAACCAAAGAAGTCGACTTTAAAAAAGCCTACTACGTTGAAATCCCAATGGTGGCCGACCACGCTAGCCAGCGTAGTTATCAATATGCCGACATCGTTCGACGAGCGTCTCAGCGTTATGACATCCCTGAAGATTTAATCTACGCTATCATCAAGACAGAGAGTAGCTTCAACCCGTACGCCGTAAGCTGGGCTAATGCTTATGGTCTTATGCAGGTGGTACCTAAAACCGCTGGTCGAGATGTATTTGAACACGTCAAAAAGAAACCTGGTGAACCAAGCCCTGAGTACTTATTCAATCCAGAAAACAACATTGATGCTGGCACCGCATACTTTTACATCCTTAAAAATCGTTATTTGAAAGACGTAAAAAACCCATTAACGCTTGAATACAGTATGATTTCAGCCTATAACGGCGGTACTGGTGGCGTACTCAATACCTTCAGTAAGGACAGAAAGCGAGCAATGCAAGACTTAAACTCGCTGCAACCGAGCCAAGCCTACTGGGCGCTTACCAAGAAGCATCCAAATAAAGAGTCGCGCCGATACCTCGAAAAAGTAACGCAATTCAAAAAAGAATTTAACCAAGGTAAAACATAACCCTCACTTTTGAATAAAAAAACAACGAACGAACGGTTTTTTTAGTTATTTTCAAAAAAGGAGTTGACGGTTATGCAGAAAATCCGTTTAATAGCGCTCCGTTGCCCGGATAGCTCAGTCGGTAGAGCAGAGGATTGAAAATCCTCGTGTCGGTGGTTCGATTCCGCCTCCGGGCACCACAATTTGATTTGTTGGTGTCAACACTCTTTAACAGGGAGTAACAACACGGACAAAAGCATAAAGAATTTAGTGTGCCGACTTAGCTCAGTAGGTAGAGCAACTGACTTGTAATCAGTAGGTCACCAGTTCGACTCCGGTAGTCGGCACCATTCTTTTGCCTCGATAGCTCAGTCGGTAGAGCAGCGGATTGAAAATCCGCGTGTCGGTGGTTCGATTCCGCCTCGAGGCACCATTATTTGGTACTTAACAAATAATGGTCTTTATAGACCTGATGTTGAGACAAGTAATTCCCCTTTAGTTCAGTTGGTAGAACGGCGGACTGTTAATCCGTATGTCGCAAGTTCAAGTCTTGCAAGGGGAGCCATTTTTAAAGGACTTCATTTTATATGAGGTTTTAATTGAAGAGTTTAACTCTTTAAGCAAAGAATTTAGTGTGCCGAC
>NZ_JBFRMS010000052.1:0-4052 GCF_041470505.1 Vibrio sp. 10N.261.55.C5 | reverse complement strand
TCGAGGCACCATTATTTGGTGCTTAACAAATAATGGTCTTTATAGACCTGATGTTGACACAAATAATTCCCCTTTAGTTCAGTTGGTAGAACGGCGGACTGTTAATCCGTATGTCGCAAGTTCAAGTCTTGCAAGGGGAGCCACATTCAAGAAAGCCAAGTCGAAAGACTTGGCTTTTTTTCGTTTGAACAAAAACAAACTCTATTCAATATACACATCAGCTCCTCACTAACTCTTAATCAGTCTCGATAAATTGAGTTATCTCCTTTTAGTACTCTTACTACAGCAGTTGATTCTAAGTTCTATAAAGCATATCCACTACAACAGAACCAACGCCTTATAAAGTTCATGACCCGCTAATATTCACATTAAAACAAATAGAACCAAGTCCTGTTACTTTTTTTTCTTCGAAAATTTAATCCCTATCATACTTTGATGTCTTTCTAATATCTGCCTTACACCACTTAGATTAAGATTCGATGAATTATACCTAATACTAATTATTGAATCGCTGCGCGGGGAAATATGAAACTAAAAACGCAAGCTTACTTATTATCGGGCATCATCTTGATCGCCCTGCTAGCACTGACGGCTACAGGCTTATGGACCTTAAGAGTTGCTAGCAACATGGACAACAAAGCTCGCGTAACAGAGCTGTTTAAGAGCGCATACAGCATTCTTACTGAAGTCGAAAAAATGGCGATTGATGGCACACTAGAAGAAGAGCAAGCCAAGCAACTAGCTACTCGCCTTCTACGCAACAACATCTATAAAGATAATGAATATGTTTACGTAGCCGATGAGAACATGACGTTTATCGCGACACCATTAGATCCTCAACTGCACGGAACCAGTTTTAACGACTTTAAAGATGGCGACGGCAATAGTGTTGGGCAGCTAATCCAAAGAGTACTTGGTAATCGTACTGGCGAGATCATTGAGTACACCTGGACACAAAAACTGCCAGATGGAACGATTGAAGAAAAACTGTCTATTGCAGAGAAAACGCCACATTGGGGTTGGGTTGTCGGCACTGGTATCGGGTTCAATGAAGTTAACGCTCGTTTTTGGTCTACTGCTCAATGGCAGCTATTCCTTTGTGTCGTGATTGCTGGTCTTATTCTGGCGAGCCTAATTGTATCCATTAAACGCATGCTAGCGCTTCTTGGCGGCGAACCTAAAGACGTACGAGAAGCAGTACAAGCCGTAGCACAAGGTCGAATTCAAACCTCTTTCGAAACTCAGGCAATTGACGGCAGTATCTATCACGCCGTACAACAAATGAGTAAGTCATTGGCTGAGCTAGTATCAAACCTTGACGCTTCAATGCTGGCATTAAGAGGCGAACTGCAGCGCGTAGAAGATCGCGCTGGGTCAATTGGTCAACTGACAGACACCCAACAGCAATCAACAGAGATGATCGCGACAGCAATGACCGAGATGGCCTCTTCAGCCAATAACGTAGCTGCTTCAGCTAGCGATACCGCGCGCAACACCGACGAGGCCGACAAACAGAGCCAGCATACCCAACAACTCATTCACAACACAGTAGATAACATTCAAGGCTTAGCAGGCCAACTAGGCACAGCAAGCGAAGCTGTCGCTAACCTAGATAACGATGTAAACAACATTGCAAAAGTATTGGATGTGATTGGTGATATAGCGGAGCAAACTAACCTATTGGCACTAAATGCAGCCATTGAAGCAGCTCGAGCTGGCGAACAAGGTCGTGGATTTGCTGTTGTAGCAGATGAGGTTCGTAACCTTGCAGGCAGAACACAATCGAGCACAAAAGAAATCCAATTAATGATTAATAACCTTCAAGAGGGATCTCGCAACGCAATTCAAACCATGGAAGTGTGTGCCGCGACCAGTGAAAGCACCGTAACAGAGTCTCAAAACGCCTCTGAAGCACTACAACAGATTGTTGTCGCATTAGAGTCCATTTCATCAATGAGTCATCAAATCGCAACAGCGGCCGCTGAGCAGACTCAGGTGAGCGATGATATATCGAAGCGTATCAATATGATCGAAGAGAGCGGTAACCAACTGAGCAATGTCGTAACAGAAAGTCATAACAGCACCCAAACTCTTGCCTCTCTTTCCAACGAATTAGAAGCTTGGGTTAATAGGTTTGAAGTAAAACACTAAACTCCCTAGAAAATTTTCAAATAAAAAAGCACGTTTTCATACGTGCTTTTTTTATTTCGGCGCCCATTCAGTGTAGTTAACCGTAGTTTTACTATCTTTTAGGGCATGCTAGACCTAGGTTTTTCACCCCAAATGAGCAAAAACAACCCACTAAGTATAGAAAAACATCAAACGATACTTTTTTTGCAATTTAATGTTGACCCAGAACGCGAAAACACGTTTAATACACCTCGTCGCCCGGATAGCTCAGTCGGTAGAGCAGAGGATTGAAAATCCTCGTGTCGGTGGTTCGATTCCGCCTCCGGGCACCACAATTTATTTGTTGGTGTCTTAGACAACAACAGTAAAGCACAAAGAAATATTATGTGCCGACTTAGCTCAGTAGGTAGAGCAACTGACTTGTAATCAGTAGGTCACCAGTTCGACTCCGGTAGTCGGCACCATTTCTTTAAAGCTTTAAGAATAATTCCCCTTTAGTTCAGTTGGTAGAACGGCGGACTGTTAATCCGTATGTCGCAAGTTCAAGTCTTGCAAGGGGAGCCAAGTTAATCATCAAGCATAAGCTTTTTGATTCATGATGCCGACTTAGCTCAGTAGGTAGAGCAACTGACTTGTAATCAGTAGGTCACCAGTTCGATTCCGGTAGTCGGCACCATTCTCTTGATTAGAGACTAAACAATCAATTCCCCTTTAGTTCAGTTGGTAGAACGGCGGACTGTTAATCCGTATGTCGCAAGTTCAAGTCTTGCAAGGGGAGCCAATTAAAAGAAGCCGCATCATTGATGCGGCTTTTTTGCATCTAAAGATCCTAACTTATTAATACAAATACCATATTCAATTCAGAAACCAACCGTTTTTATATCCTTCCAAAGCTACAAATCTTCGCTACTTAATGCTCTTCAAAATCTCCCAACAACAAACGACACATTCACGTAAGAGTCAGTCACAGTACGTTGCTACTCATTTTATTGACTAGGAGATCGGTTGAAAAAATCAATACTAAGTTTGGAGGTAAGAAAGCTAAATAACGAATCAAGTAAGCGCTGAAAAGCTCTGTAAGACACTTCAATCCAAATTGATACACAGATTACTCTTTATCAAAACTATCCACTACAATAGCGCCCATAGAGGCTGGCATTGAAATAACAATCACTCTTTTGATCGATACGACGGGATCACTCAATAGAGGTAATTTGTCCAGGCAAGTCAGTACCAAAGCAACGACCAATGCCGTCATAACATAAGCAATCACTATTCTGAAAATAAACACCGGCAACCGAGCAACAACATCTTTTTGAAAGACACTCTCATACGTATAGAAGCCTAAGAACACCGCAGACAGTAAAAATAGCAGCAATAGATTAGCGGTAGGTAAAGTCTCCCCTAACTTCCAAGCCTCTTCAGAAAAAGAAATCGGCACGGCCAAGGCAAAAGATCCCACAAAGATCTGGCTCGCATCTTCAAAGTTAAAACTCAATTTCATAATTCGACCCATTAGGTTTAAGGCTTTATCTAATTCTGAAAAGAATCACAAAACTATCCGCCAATGATTTGGGGGATTTTTATTTCTACTAAGCGAACAGTAGTGACCTTCTAGCTTCATCTTAGTCGCAATAACCAAAACATAGCTTGAACTAACCAGCAAGAAATCAATATGCTCAGAGCAAAACGGTCAACACGACTGATTAATATCGAGTCAACAAACACATCAAAATCGAAGACAGAGTGGTAACCCCTAATATACCAGCACCTAGAACCAAAGAATCTAAATCCGCAGGGTGATAAACGTCACTTAACGAATACGAGGGATGCTCTATTTCTTCGCTTATATACCCCTCAGGCACCACTTGGGAACACACTTAGCGACTCTCACCTTTAAGCTGCGTATTTCGGTGATTGCG